>CAKKQA010000095.1 GCA_919901925.1 Omnitrophica bacterium GWA2_41_15
ACGGCGCGGCAAACTTAGCCGCGACTTCCGGCAATGTGGGGATAGGCACAACCGCCCCGGCGTTTAAGCTGGATGTTAACGGCATAGTTAACGCCACAAGCCTTTATGTTGACGGCTCGCCATATATAGGAAGCCAGTGGACGACATTAGGGAGTAATATTTACTATAACACTGGCAATGTTGGCATCGGCACAAGCGGTCCTGCCGCGAAACTGCAGATTGCGGGAGGAGATTCTTCCGGAGACTATACGTTGAAGATTTACGCCGGCGCGGATTTAGTCGCCTGGGCGAAGAAGAAATAAAGGGGACAGGCTGGTTTTCTTAAAGAGGTTAGGGAACGTTAGAGAAGGTTAGGGAACGTTAGGGAAGGTTACAGGTTACATAAGGTTACAAAATAGGTTACAAGAAAAGGTTACACAAGGTTGCTTATGGAAACGAAGAATGGCTTGGGACGATGGAGGAAGCAGGCGTATGAGGATTTGAAATTTTATCAGGATATTTGTGAAATACGCCGGTTTATATATCAAACGACAGAACGGTTTTTCAAGACGCATTTAAGGCTGGTATCTCAAATGAGAGACGCGGCACGGAGCGCTAAACAGAATATTCGCGAAGGGTATAGAAAAGGTTCGGCAGGAGAATTTGCTAATGGCATTCGTATAAGCTTGGGCTCTCTGGAAGAGTTAAGCGGGGACGCGGAAGATTGTCTTGAGGATAAATTGATTACTCAAAGCGAATTTGACAAGTTTTCCGCGTTATTTCAGAGCGCGACATATATGGCGAATCAATATGTAAAGTCATTATATAAAATGGACAGAGAGGGGAGTTGGAATGTCCCGCAGTCCGCCTTGCGTAAACGTAACTTTAAGTAACCCGTAACCTAAAGCAACCCGTAACCTAAAGCAACCTGTAACCTAAAGCAACCTGTAACCTAAAGTAACCTTCACTAACCTTCACTAACCTTCACTAACCTTTATTAGTGATTGGTTATCTATAACAGGAGTGAAAATGCGTAATCTTATATTCCTTTTACTGTTATCGGCAATATTTTGTCTGCTGTCTCCCGCTAACGCCAGCGCCAACAACCTCAACGCCTCATCAGCCTCGCTCACCGGCGTTGATTTGGCTGGCGGCACGATCAAAGTCCAGTTTGATATTTCCTGGGACAATTCCTGGCGCTCAAGCACAAATTACGACGCGGCATGGATATTTGTCAAATACTCAACCAACGCGGGCTCAAGCTGGTCCCACGCCACCCTAAAAACCAGCGGCACTAACCCGGCTAATTTCTCAATCGGCACAGGCACCGCTATTGAGATTGTCGTGCCCGCGGACAAAAAAGGCGCCTTTATCCAGCGCTCGGCCAACGGCACAGGCAGTGTGAGCACCCAGAATATCCAGCTTGTCTGGGATTACGCCGCGGACGGCGTTACCTCCGCAGCTACGGTGAGGGTCAAGGCCTTTGCCATAGAGATGTGTTATATCCCCCAAGGCGCGTTTTCCCTTGGCTCCGGCGGCGCGGAAACATCAGCCTTTTACAGCTATCCTACGACGACTAACCCCTATACCGTCTCCTCCGAAGGCGCGATTACCGTCGGCACAAGCGCAGGCAACCTTTACTATCCCTCAAGCCCTTACGGCGGCGACCAGTCCGGGCCGGTGCCGGCGGCATTCCCCAAAGGTTATAACGCCTTCTACATTATGAAATATGAAGCCTCCCAAGGCCAATACGCGGATTTCTTAAACACCATTACTTCAACCCAAGCCTCTGCCCGCTATCCTAATTCAAACGCAAGCTACCGCCACACTATTTCCGGAAGCCACCCGAATTATTCCGCCTCTCGTCCGGACAGGGCCTGTAATTATTTAAGCTGGCTGGACTTGGCGGCTTACGCTGACTGGGCGGCTTTAAGGCCGATGAGCGAATTAGAGTTTGAAAAGGCCTGCAGGGGCACAGCCAGCGCGGTGGCCAATGAATACGCCTGGGGAAATACCACGATTACGCAGGCAACAACGATTACCGGCGCGGAAAACGGCACCGAAACCGTAAATGGAAATTGCAGTTATGGAAGCGCGACATACGGCGGAGGAGATGGTGGGCAAGGCCCTTTGCGTTGCGGCATTTTTGCCACCGGCTCATCCACACGGGAAAGCGCGGGAGCGAGTTATTATGGGGTGATGGAACTTTCCGGGTGTTTATGGAAGAGGCCGGTTACAGTAGGCAATTCTACCGGCAGGGGTTTTACCGGTTTGCAGGGAGACGGTTCATTAGCAACAAACGGCGATGCCAATGTTACAAACTGGCCCGGCACCGACGCTGTTGGCGCGGGTTTCCGCGGCGGCAATTGGGTCGATGTCGCGACGTACGTACGCGCGTCCGACCGCAACTACGCCGCTTTCACGTACGCTTCTCGCTACTACCATTCTGGCGCGCGTTGCGTTAGGACTTCCCCGTAAGTTGTTCTTTGAATTTTTACACTTTTTGGTTTTTGTATGGAAAAAATAACTCCGGTTGTAGAAAAACACTATAAGTTGATTCTTTGGATTTTGCCAAAGATTGCTAATTTTCCCAAAGATCAGCGATTTTTGCTGGCCGACCGCATTGAGGTAATTCTTTTAGATATTCTTGAGCATTTAATTGAGGCTGTTTATTCAAAAGAGAAGAAAGAAATATTGACAAGAGCGAATTTGAAATTGGAACGGTTGAGATTTATGATGAGAATCGCCAAGGATATGCATTATGTGAATATCAAGGGGTATGATTATTTTTGCCAATCGGCGCTTGAGATTGGCAGAATGATTGGCGGCTGGAGAAAGGCAGTATGAACGGCCAGTATTTCCCGCGTTTAAGGATGCGGGAAGCGGCATTGGAAAAAGGGGAAGTCCAGACGTTATTCCTTCTGATGAGGCTTATCAGAAAAAAGTATTAAGGATACCGCGTAGCTTTGAACTCTATGCGGCGGAAGCCAGCCGCTGGTTTGTCAGGTGTAACGTCGTAAAAAGTGCTGTTGGCGCGGGTTTCCGCGGCGGCAATTGGAACAATGACGCGACGAACGAACGCGCGTCCGACCGCAACAACGCCGCTAACACGAACACTAATCGCAACAACAATTATGGCGCGCGTTGCGTTAAGACTTCTTCTTTTTTCGTCATTGCGAGCGAGCCGCAGGCGAGCGAAGCAATCACAAAAGCGGGATTGCTTCGGCGCTTCGCGCCTCGCAATGACAACGATAGAAACTGATGAGAGAAATCAAAGATATTTATCCCACTATAATCGCGAAAGAAAACCTCTACCGCTCTGCCTATGCGGCATCACGAGGCAGGCGGTATAGAGACTCAACAGCGGATTTTAATTTTCATCTTGAAGAAGAAATTGGCCGCCTGCATAGGGAATTAGCGATGAAAAACTACCGTCACGGGAAATATCGTGTATTTACCATATACGACCCTAAAGAGCGCCAGATTGCCGCGGCGCCGTTTAGAGACAGGGTTGTGCACCACGCTGTCCACGATATTATTGAGCCTATAATTGATAAGACATTTATTTATGATTCATACGCCTGCAGGAAAAACAAAGGCACGCATAAAGCCATAGGCCGGGCGCAGGGTTTTTTGAAGGAGAACGCTTTTTGCCTGCATGGGGACATAAAGAAATACTTTTATTCTATTGATCGCGAGATATTGAAGGAGCTTTTGCGCGGGTATATCGCTGACATTGACCTTTTGTGGCTGTTGGATGGGATTGTTGATTCAGCGGTTACTTGTCATTGCGAGGCTCATCAGAAAGATATTTCTTATTCGTCATTGCGAGCCGCCCGCGATTTGCCCGTCAGCGGCGAAGCAATCCCAAGAATGAGATTGCTTCGTCGCTCGATGCTGACGAAGGCTCCTCGCAATGACGGGGGGCGCGGCCTGCCTATCGGCAATCTCACCAGCCAGTTCTTCGCCAATCTTTATTTGAACGAACTGGATTATTTCGTCAAGTCTGATTTGCGTTGCCGCTATTATATTAGATATATGGATGATTTTCTTATCTTCGGCAGTGATAGAGATGAGTTGCGCGATATTAAAGACAAGGTGAGGCAGTTTTTACGCGATAGATTAAACTTAACTTTGCATGAAGGCAAGTCGCAGATTTTCAGGGCTAAAGACGGCATAAAGTTTCTGGGGTTTAGGATATACAGGGATTATAGAAGGTTAACCACCGATAATGTGAGGCGTTTTAGAAAGAGGCTGAAGAAGTTCAGTGGTGAGTGGTCGGTGGACAGTGATGAGAAAAGACATTTTCCTCACCACTCACCACTAACCACTGATCACTGTTCACTGTCCACTCGCCACTGTTCTTCCGTCCGTTGCTGGGTAGCGCACGCAAAATACGCGGATACGTATTCACTGCGTTTGAAAATGTTTGATAGTTTGCTTAGAAAAGATCATCATCTCGCGGGGCTGATAAAGGATGTTTTATTAGGCGAGCGGCTAAATGCTTAAACAATTTGTAAAAGATAAAACGTATGTTTTTATTGACGCTTCAAATATCTATTATTCCCAGAAGAAAGTAGGCTGGAAAGTGGATTTCTTAAAGCTCATTCGTTATCTGCAAGCGCAAACAGATTTAAGGCGGATATACTTTTACACTGCGTATGACCCAAATCAGCCTAAACAGCGTAAATTCCTGGATTTTCTGGAAATAATCGGCTATGTGGTCAGGACAAAGAAAGTAAAGTTTATTAAAGATATGACGTTAGAGGATGGAGGCTTCCATAAGGGAAACTTGGATGTTGAACTTACAATTGACGCCGTGCATAACATAAATAATTATCAAACATTAATTTTATGCTCCGGCGACAGCGATTTCGAAGCTCTGCTAAAATATGCTAAGTCGTTTCGGAAGAATTGCATAGTGGTTTCTACTAAAAATCATGTATCAGTGGAACTTCTTAAGCAGGCGAAATTTGTGGATTTGAAGAAGTTGAAAGATTTTGTCTTGTTTGAGGATAGGTAAAAAAATTCCCCCCGATTACTCGGGGGGATGTTTGGTTCCGCCTTACCGTGGTAAGGCAATAATAAATATACATTGAAACAATTAGTTTGTCAAGCAATTTTTTAAATATGGTAAAGGGGACAGGCTACTTTTTTGGACAGCGGTA
>CAKKQA010000096.1 GCA_919901925.1 Omnitrophica bacterium GWA2_41_15
CAAGAAGAGGAACCATATTACTATCCGTGCTTGCGCCTTGGGTATCTTTAGCGGTGAAAGTCACCGCTTCGTTTCCCGCCCAGTATTGCGCTTGAGAAAAACTCACTATATGTGTGTTGGGATCTATTGAGACGGTTATTTTACTGTTTCCTCTAACTGTATAGGTTAAAAGATAGCCGTCAGGGCTGGAAAAATAATCATCCAAATCAAAAACATTTGGTAAGGACGTATTCTTATCCCATTTCTGCTCGGGGATTATTTTATTTAAGACAGGCGGGTTGGCTTGTACTGTAGGAATAAATCCGGAGTTTAAAATGTAGCTTGTGCTTTGTGCTTTGCCCGCGCAGGGCTCGCCGATATTGTCCTGAAAAATCTTGTTGGTTACGGCAGAGCGGTCTTTACCTCCCTGCGTAAGCGCTCCAGAAGTAAGTTTATAGCTTGGGCTGGAGGCAGTAAAAGCCAAGGCATCTTTGACAGGGCCGATGGTAACAAGATGAACGGCTGTCAAAACTACCGCGCAGATTTTATTAAATAAGCTAGCTCTATCGCCTAGATTATATATATTATTTTGTCCGTTACTATTCATCCGTATCACTTTAGTCAATCACGTTTTTAAATCATTTTCGCTAATGCTTTTATTCCACTGCTTGTTTTAACCCTAAACTTTGAAGCGCGCGCGTCATTAAGTTCCACCAAAACAATTGCGTAAATAGTCCCATTTTTATGGATTCTTAACGGCGATGTCAAAACACCCGCCGGTTCACAGGCAATCTTGATTATGGCTGTTCCGTCGTAAGCCCGTAACCCGATATCAACAACTCCAAAAGCCTGAATTTCATAAATTCTGGCATCAGAAGCTGCTCCCGCTTCTCCGCCTGTTGCAAAGCTATAGGCATTCGCATAAGCTCTGATTTTAGTAACGTTCTTTAAAGTTCCATTATAAGCAACTATGCCCGTATCATAACCTGCCTCTCCCTCTCCGCCTGCAGCGCTATATCTTGAATTATGAAGATCATGCCAAGCACCATCGAAATATTCAACATACATTAATATATTATAGTTCCTAATATATTTTCCATTCGCCCTGGCATCAGCATACATTTTGTATTTCACTTGTGTAATATCAAAAGCCGTAGAAAAGATATGTTCCGAAATGATAATAACCGTTCTTGTTGCAGGAGGGTCTCCTCCTCCACTACCTAAGCCAAATTGGCTATTAAAATCATCATCTATGCTTTTTATCCCATCTGAAGTTTCAAGATAAGAATCATTATAAAATTTAGTATAAGCATGTGTAGTATTTGGCAATTTCACACAGTTACTATCTGCCATGACAGCCGTAGTTAAGCTAAAAAATATAAACAATAAAAATGTGGTTATTTTCATTGATCAGTCCTTAACCAAAGTTGCCCTGTAGCAGGCGACGCAGGATCAGATGTCCGAGTTTCAACTGTAAGCCCGCCGGTTGCATTTACTATCCCTTCGGCAGTTTCCGCCTTCTCCGCCCTTATTGCATACCCTGCGGAAGTTATCCTTTGTCTTGGGTTCATTACTTCTGAGCCAACCTGAATTTCCAAGTAATACTGTTTATCAAAAGGAAGATTCAGAGCTTTCACTCCACCGAGAATAACAGAAAATACCCCTTTTTGAATTATCACCCCTGTATATGCTTCATTCCATATCGAAGCGCCAGCGGTTTCAGTATCGTAGATTCTAAAAGTAAGGTCATACGCGCCCTCTAACGGCTTGCCGTCCTTATCCGTAAGCCGGCCTTGGTAATTGATAAGATGCGGCACAGCGGCGTATGAATTATTACTAAATCCACAACTCATCACAACCAATAGTAAAATTGTCATTAAAATCGCCCTGAAAAAAGCTTGTTTAGATTTTATCATTGTTAATCCCTCCCTTTTTATAAAATCAGGCCGCGCAAAGTAAATCTTCTTTTCTAGCTTGTATAATAAGATGCCTGCCAAACAACAATTCTTTAGAAAAGATAATTTTGTCAATCCTTCTATAATTAACCCCGCCTTTTCTTTCCGCTCTTCTTTCTTTAAGAAAACATTGCAATCCCGCTATCGGCAACAAAAAAAATGCTGGAAAATACAATTCACGCCTTAAATAGTCTGTGTAGATATTTTCCACGTTGAGGCTGTTCTCGTATAATAAATATTCCAGCTCTTGATACCGCCACACAACAATATGCAAATTATGAACGTTATCTTTATTAAGCTTAACAAAATCTAATGTCGGCTCTCTGAAGAAATCAAGGGCGCCTTCAAACAAAAACCGCAGGCGGGAACCTATATTTAAAATATTCGGCGTAGAAATTATTAATCGCCCGTTTGGCTTTAAAATCCTACTGACCTCATTTATCACAGAAAATGGTTTTCTTAAATGCTCAACAACTTCCAGCAATACAACATAATCAAATTTATTATCGGGGAAATCTAATTTATCGGATAATTCGCACTTAACGAACTTTATCGTATCATGGAATTTGAAACGCCTGCTATCCATATCAGCCGCTGTTACATCAAACCCCATATTTTTAAGATTGTTGGAATAATACCCGTCACCGCATCCTAAATCTAACACTGTCCCCTTTTTGCTAAAATTTGCAAAAATTGCGGTAACTTTCTTTAGAAGATAATCTTTTTTCATTTATACTCTCTCCTTATTTAGCCTTCTGATACCCGAACTTCTGTTCCGGGAAACTCTTGTCGTCGCTGGTATATTGGGTTATTGATTTTAAAAGCGAGCGGTTAGTATCCGGGCTGTATTCATATTTCAGCGCGTAGCGCCAGACTAACGCCCCGTTACATTTGGCTTGAATTTCCTTCAAACGTTTTGCCAGGGTAATTTTCGCGCCGCTTAAATAACTTGAGCTTATATCGTCCCTGTCCTCAAGCGCGAATTCTACACAATTTTTAGGCGTCCCACTGCCGCTAGTATAATCTATGCGCTTTAAATAAACCTTGTTTTGGTCTTTAATATAAGCATAATCAACTGAATTCCCATTAGGTTCTGTTACTTTGTTAACATACCAGCTATATGTCCCGCTGGGAGCTTTCTCTTTAGATTCTTCATCCATTCCGAATATTAATACAGAGCCGTCTTTTGCCACTGCCTTCCAATCATCATAGTTTTTGTAAAAACGGGTAAAACTTGACTCTATCTTTGCCTGATAAAGGTTATCAACAAGATGAACCAATTCGGTTGTGCCGCCGTCGGTAACAAAATAAAATGTGTCCAGCGTATCCACATAAAATGGCGGGCCCAAACGCGTTGAACGCACAATATAACCGGGATTCAGGCTGTATCCCACCCCGACCCAAGAATTAGGATTAGACGAACGATAGTTTAATCCTAATGCCGGCTGTATCCCTTTTCGCCCCGGAGGAACGGTTATCGGGACAGAGTTGCCAAAAGCTCCGGTAAACATATCCGGAAGCGGAATTTTTACCCCGCCGCCGATAGGCGTGCCGGTAGAAGTATATCCGCTTAAGGCGGCATAGGTAGAAAAATGGTTTATGGAAAATTTTAATGTCCTTCCGTCTATAGGCACAAAAGCAGTCTTGCCGGTTGAGACAATTTTCTTCTCAATATCATCATAGAGAAATAATTCTGCCGGAGTTCCTGGAACTGCCGGTTGAGATAAAGAATAGATAATTTCCACATCTTTTTTGAAGCTAAACTTTGACGGCCGGCAACGCACGGCAATAAGTATGCTCTTCCCTTGCGGAACTATAGATTCCATAGCCCGTTTTTCTGCTTCGGATATATTAAGCACACCTACCTTTATCTTCCTATCTAAAGCTCCCGATGGAACCTTAACTTTTATTAAACCATCCTGTGAGAAAGATTCTCCTCCAGTGCTTCCTATATATACACCTGCGTAGGGATACGCATACACAGTAACAGAAGCAGATGCTGTATTTCCCGCGGCGTCTGTGGCTATCTTGGTAACTATATTTTCATCGTCTTTAGGCAAAAGCGCCTCTTCGCTGAAAGCTACTCCATCAACCGTTCCTTTAAGAGTAATTTTATCTGTATCAAAGATGTCACCATTTTTTGGGGAAGTAATAACAATTACAGGCAGTGCTTTCTTGATGGTAAAATTTACCTGTTTTTGAGAAATGTTATTTGCCAGGTCTTGCGCTGTTAAGGTTACATTATATACGCCGTCCTTAGTATATGGAGAGCCGTCGCCAGTAAGCTTGATCTGGGATACAGGCGTAAAATTATCGCTTACCGTGTAAGAAAGCGTAACGTCTTGGTTTGTTGGGCTTTTAACTGGATTTATTGTGATAACCGGGCCCGTAGTATCCAAAATAATAGTATCCGAAACAACTGTGAAATTACCCGCCTTATCAAAGAATTTGACGTATACTGTCTTTGTCTCTTCACTGGTAGTTAATGTCCACGCCTTACTTGTCCCATAGGCTTCTGGCGCCGGCCAACTCAAATTATCATTCGAAAAACTCATCTGCGATATACCTGAACCGCTATCATTTGCTGATAAGGTTAAGTTTACCGATGCCGTATTCGTGTAGGCATCATCATTATTGATTTTGATTGTCCCGGTCGGCACGACTGTATCCAGCTCAATCGTGTCGTTTATCGCGCTAGACCATGTCCCTAATTTATTCTGATATTTAACATACACTGTCTTTAATCCATCGCCTGTGGCCAGCGTCCAGGATTTAGTGACAGCATAAACTTCCGGCGCTGTCCAATTGGTGTTGTCATTGGAAAATTGCATCTTATCCACGCCGGCTGTATCTGCCGCGGATAATGTCAGACTCACGCTTAACTTATTCGTATATGCGTCATCGTCGTTAATCTTAATCGTCCCTG
>CAKKQA010000097.1:0-849 GCA_919901925.1 Omnitrophica bacterium GWA2_41_15
CATTCGCCGCAAATCCTTGCCGACTTTTGGCAAAAATTTTCTAATTGTGTGCGAACAACGCTTTCATCTATTGATCGTTTCTGTAATAATTACTAATGAACCAAAATTATAAAGGGTAACTTTATATGCGGAATATTTTATCGAGGTGGGTTAGGACAATAAATAGCCCTTCTTATGTCATTTTTTTTGTGACGGCAAAATGTAATGCTAAATGCAAGATGTGTTTTTACAAAGATAATATGGATGCCGCTGATCAGGCGGGCAATGAGCTTACTATCGACGAATATCAGAAAATAGCAAAAAATATTAAATCGATTAATATCCTTGGTATTTCAGGAGGCGAGCCTTTTTTAAGGGAGGATTTAGCGGAAGTCATTAAAGTTATTTATGATAACTGTTCGCCTTTAGTGGTTGATTTGCCTACAAATGGTTTTTTTGTTAAAAGCGTCTTAAGGCAGGCTGAAGAGGTTGCCAGGGCCTGCCCTAACATGATAATTGATTTACAGCTTTCTATAGACGGGCCGGAAGAAGTCCACAATGATATCCGCGGGCTTAAAGACGGGTATGCGCGGGTAAAAGAGGCATACAGAGGGCTGGTTTTATTAAAAAAGAAATATAAAAATTTAAAAGTGAAGGCGTGCGTTGTCTACTCGCATTATAACCAGGATCACATGACTGAACTCTTTAGCATTTTAGGGCGGGATTTCAGCGAGTTAGACCGGGTGGTGTTTTCAGTTGTGCATGGAAGCGTATCAAACGAAGAGGCCTTGAAATTTGATTGGGAGAGATATTTTGAGTTCTGCGAAAAGTTAAAAAATCGGTCGACAGTTAAACGTTTTACTGATTTTC
>CAKKQA010000097.1:859-2501 GCA_919901925.1 Omnitrophica bacterium GWA2_41_15
GATTGCCCTAAGGATAGTTAAAAATAGCTATTTAAAACAACTGTTAAAGACTAAGGATATGCACAAGAGATGCAAAGCCGGCAAGAGGGTCATTGTGATTAATGAGACAGGAAAAGTCTTTCCTTGCGAGCCTTTATGGTTTCCTGTGGGGGATTTAAGGGCTAACGGTTACAATTTAAATGAAGTTTTAAATTCAAAAGAAATGAAGGAATACCAAATCAATATGCTTAAAAATAAATGTAATTGCCACTGGGGCCTGCCCATGTCCAATACTTTAATCTATAGCCCTAAATATTATCCTAAGATTTTATCTGAAATGGCGGGCGTTATTAAAAGAAGCAGGGATTTAGACAGAAAAAAAAATACGGCGTATGCCAATTAAGTTAGACTTACATATTCATACTGAATCCCGCGGTAAGGTTTATATAAATTCCCGGCAATTGGCAGAATCTTTAAACAGAAGGCGTTTAGACGGGATTGCCGTAACCAATTTTTTTGAAATAGAGCACGCGATTTGGCTTAAAAAGAAACTAACCGGGCATATTATTATCGTAGGCCAGGAAATATGGACAAAAGACGGCCACATAATAGGGCTGGGGCTTACAAAAAGGATTGATGATTCTGCTGGCGCCCAAGACACCATTAGAAATATACATGAGCAAGGCGCTCTCGCTGTAGCAGTGCATCCGTTCCTGGATTTAGGGGTAGGGGATAAAGCTCTTTCTCTTGAGGTGGATGCCATCGAAGTTTATAACGCCGCGCTGGGGATGACGTTTTTTCATAATTATTTAGCCGCAAGGATCGCGGCTAAAGGGAAAGCAGCCCGGATTGCCGGTTCAGATACTACAGACTCAAGGTATATCGGCCAAAGCTATACCGAGGTTTTGTCTGATAAGAGCAAACAAATCTTACCTAGCATAAAAGAAGGGAAGGTAAGGTTGTTTAAGAAACCTTTGCCAATACCTTTGGGGGGCATTATAAGAGGTTTTCTTAAATTCCGCGATTTAGAGCCTTGCGCGATCCACGCAGTGCCTTGTTTAATTTGCGGCAAGTCAATGGTGCTAAGATTATTTAAAGAGAAGTTTAAATGTCGGGATTGCGGCCAGTTTTTCTTTTCGCGGATTGTCTGTTGTAACGGACATTTCTTTTGCCTTGAGTGTGTAATTAAAAATGGAAGTAAACATGTGTTTGAATCCGAAAATTGCCGGGATGAAGAGGCTTAACTGAAGCAATGAAGATTTTATTAATTTATCCTCAATATAGCCATAGCAGTGAATTTGATACAAGGGCCCCGTCTATGTCCTTGGTATATTTAGCTTCATCTCTCGAGAAGCGGGGGCACGAAGTAGCCATTTATGACGCTTCTCTAGGGCCGATTGTTAAGGCCCAAACAGTATTTAGATACGGAGTTTCCGATGAGGATATGTTTAGCTTCCTCTCTAAAACGAAATACGATCTGATCGGAATAACCTGTTCATTTAACGCCCGCTGGAAATATGTGGAAAATATCGCCAGGCAGTGCAAAAAATTATTTCCCAAAGTCCCTGTTGCTTTAGGCGGGTTATTTCCTACTTCGCAATGGAGGCATTGTTTTGACCATTCAGGAGACATTGATTTTATCGCGTTAGGAGAGGCGGAGCTG
>CAKKQA010000098.1 GCA_919901925.1 Omnitrophica bacterium GWA2_41_15
AGGGGGATTTAAAAACTTTCCCACTGGATTACCCGATTAATTATTTCATACTCATAAGAGGGGAATTCGCTCAACTCCCCTCTTGAGAGGGGTCCGGGGGGTGTTTCCTATCGGATAAGTTTTTACTTACGGACTCTAGTTGTCATTTTCTTCCAGATTTCCATATTTAACATAGAAGAATAAAACAACCAAGACTATGCCCAGAACTATAAAAGAAAGTGCTGAGCCAAAGGGCCAATTTCTCATGGTGAGATACTGCGATTTTATGGAGTTGCCTATCATCATTACCTTTGCCCCGCCAAGCAGGTCTGGAGTAACATAAGCGCCTATTGTAGGGATAAAGACTAATATTGAGCCAGCAATGATACCGGGTGCTGTCAAAGGTAGCATTATCCTTAAAAACGCTTGAAAACTATTTGCCCCCAAGTCATTAGCCGCCTCAAAATACGAAGGATTTATTTTTTCGATAGACGCATAAAGCGGTAAAATCATAAAAGGCAAATATCCATAAACTAATCCGACAATTACAGCGCCACGAGTAAACATAAGTTCAAGGGGAGTTTGTATAATCCCTAAGTTCATTAGAATCGTGTTTATTAATCCGCCTTCCCTTAGAATTATGATCCAGGCATAAGTTCGGACCAAGAAATTTGTCCAAAACGGCAAGATAACCAAAAGAAGCAGAATAGTTTTAATTCTTGATGATTGCCGTGAGATATAATATGCCATCGGATAACCGATAATTAAACAAATGAAGGTATTAACAAACGCCAGCCATAAAGACCTTAAAATAACAGGTTTAAGATCGACGAAATTTGGTTCCGAAGACCACGTTGGATTCACAACTTTTAAATAATTATCAAAAGTAAATTCCCACGCAACGCCTCTAGGAGTAGCTGTATTGGGTTGGCAAAAACTATAAACTAATAATATCCCTAAAGGCAAAAGAAAGAAAAAAAAGAGCCAGAAGACAGCAGGACTTATAAGAGCAAAAGTGCGGTAATGGGCAGTAGTAGCGTTTTTAAATCCCCCCTTCCCCCCTTTGATAAAGGGGGAGTTTGGTTTCCCCCTTTGGAAAAGGGGGATAAAGGG
>CAKKQA010000099.1:0-2370 GCA_919901925.1 Omnitrophica bacterium GWA2_41_15
TACTAACCAGCCGGGGGATAACAAAACCCAGTAAACCAACTACTGTTAATACTCCTACGGCCAGCACAAAAATAGGATATGTGAGGGCGCTTTTAATCGAACTTCTGAAATCCTCATCTTTTTCCAGGAAATCCGCCAGCCGCCCGAGAGAATCCTCAAGCTTGCCCGCGGCCTCTCCCGAATAAATCAATGATGTATAAAGTTCGCTAAACACATACGGATGCAAACTCATGCCCGCGGAAAGCGATTTTCCGTCTTTGATTTTGGCGATAACGTCGCTTAAAATTGCCTTGAAATGTTTATTCTGCGTTTGGCCGCAAACAATATTAAGCCCATTGATTATATTTACTCCCGAGCCGATAAGCGCGGCCAGCTGGCGGGTAAAAATAGTTATGTCTTTGCGGGAAATTTTCTTAAATGCCCAAACTGATTGCCTGGCAAGAAAAGAAAAATCCTGCGCCTCGACGGAAACGGGAAAATAACCCATTCCGGTAAGCTTAGCTATAGCATGGCCTTGCGACTGGGCATCGATAGAGCCCTCTTCTGTTTTACCCGGTTGTGATTTTGCTGTATAATTAAATATTGGCATCGTATGATCGTCATCGCGGGTGTAGGGACAGCACAGTGTGCTGTCCCTACAATGGCTTATATTTACTCTTCCGGCAATTCTTCCTGCTGCGTTACCCGCACGACTTCTGAATAAGTTGTCAACCCGGATAAAACCTTGCGCAGGCCATCCTGGCGTAAAGTACGCATGCCTTCGGAAATCGCCTTCTGTTTAATTATCTGACTGGAAGAATGAGTTAATACTAATTCTCTTATTGTGTCAGTGACCGCGAGTATCTCCTGAATTGCCGTACGCCCATTGTAACCGGTAAACCTGCAGGCTTCACAACCTTTGCCTTCATAAAGTTGTATATTCTTATCGTCAAAGGCAATATTTTTTCGCATCTGGCTAATCAGCTCGTCTTTTACTTTTATCCGCTCTTTACATCTGGGGCAAATAACCCTGACTAACCTCTGGGCGATCAAACATTCTAAAGACGACGAAACCAGAAAAGGCTCGACACCCATATCTATAAGCCGGGTAACCGCGCCGGCGGCATCATTAGTATGCAGGGTAGAAAAAACCAGATGGCCTGTCAACGCCGAACGTATGGCTATCTCCGCGGTCTCATAATCCCTGACCTCTCCGATCATAATTACGTCGGGGTCATGGCGCAGGACATGACGCAGGCCCGCGGCAAAAGTAAGCCCTATATTCGGGATGACCTGGATTTGATTTACGCCTTTTAACTGGTATTCAATGGGGTCTTCAATGGTAATAATCTTTATTCCGTCGGAATTTATCTTTGATAAACAGGCATACAGCGTTGTTGATTTACCCGAGCCTGTCGGCCCGGTAAGAAAAATTATTCCGTGAGGCTTACGGATAACCTGCTCGATGATTTTCATATCCTCGGGCAGAAACCCAAGTTTCTCTAAACCTAAGAAAAACTGGGAACTTAAAATTCTGATATGCACTGCCTCACCGAAAGCCATAGGGATAATGGAAACGCGCAGGTCTAATTCCTGTTCATTTACTTTTATCTTTATCCGGCCGTCCTGCGGCAGGCGCCGCTCGGCAATATTCAGATTAGCCATAATCTTGATACGCGAAACAATCGCCGGATGAAAATATTTTATAGTCTCCGGAATATTAATGCTGTAAAGCACGCCGTCTATCCGAAAGCGGGTGCGCAGTTCATCCTGAAACGGCTCAAGATGGATATCAGTTGCCCGGGAATTTATCGCTTCAGACAATATCTGATTGACAAACTTTATGATAGAGGCGTCCTCAGCCATCCCCTCTAAATCTTCGACCTTTTGTGTTTTTGCCTGGATTTTTTCCTGCGGAGAACTGCTGGCAACCATCCTCTCCAATGTTTCAGCTCCGACGCCATAGTACTTGCGGATGGCTTCCTGTATTTCTTTCTCGCTTGCCAGGGCCCCTTTGACATCTAAACCTAAAAGCAGCCTTATGTCATCCAATACCCTGATATCTAAAGGATCTGCCATCGCGACAATCAGACAATCATCCTTAAAATCAACCGGGATAATCTTATAATGGCTGGCGAACTTTGCCGGGACTTTCTGAATAATCAACGGCTCTATTGTTTTATCTTTTATTTTTAAATAAGGAATTTTTAACTGGCGGGAGAGCAAAGAAAAAACTTTTTCTTCCGAAGAAAAACCTAAATTGATAAGGGCGGTACAAATCAAACATCCGCTCTTTTTCTGTTCACGAAGGCCTGCCTGAAGCTGATCAGGACTAATGATCCCCTCCTTTAACAGTATCTGCCCAATAAGAATGCTTTCTTTAGTTAACAT
>CAKKQA010000099.1:2470-7695 GCA_919901925.1 Omnitrophica bacterium GWA2_41_15
TCTTGCGGCTTGCTTAACGATTCCGGAAACCTGCCAAAAGGAGCTGAACTTTTTACGCATCTGATGACAGTCCAGTTTAATTTTGGATTGCTGGAACTGACTATTACCGGTTCGCCTTGCAAAGAACCGTCGGAAGATAAGGTAAAAGACACCTCAACTGCTCCCTTTTCTCCCTGCGGCTTATTTGATAATATCAAAGCGTTGATTTTCTCAACCACCGAACTGTTATAATCAAAAACAATATTCATTTTATATTTTGATTGGCTAAACTTTTTTCCCGGAAGGCTGGATATCTTATCCATAATGATATCCCCATGCCTCATCCTGGCGATAGCTCCTTCTTTGGGCACTATATCGGAGAAATCCGTAAAGGATTTTTCACCCGTAACTATATGCGGAGTCAAAAGAATCACCAGCTCTGTTTTGTTAGATTCGTCTTGCGTGCTTCTAAAGAGATGGCCCAACAAGGGGATGTCGCCTAATACCGGTATTTTCTTAACTTCTTTCTTCCTCTGATCTTTCTTCAATCCGCCGATAATTATAGTTATCCCGTCTTTAATCATCACTGTTGTTTCAGTTTCGGAAGTCGTAACTATCGGGATGTCTGTCTTCTTATCCGCGGATGTAATACTCTTTGGCTCCGATGAACTTATCTCCGGCCTGATTTTCATAGTGACAAAACCATCCTTGTTGATCGTCGGGGTCACATAAAGTTTTATCCCGGTATCGACAAAATTCACGGTCTGCGAGGTAACCGCGGTAACATCTGTTTGAGAAATAGCGGAAGTAATATACGCTTCCTTTGTCCCGATAAGTATCTTTGCCTCTTGATTATTCAAAACCATAATCCTGGGGCTGGAAAGAATCTTCGTATCACCGATAGTCCGCAAGATATCGATCACCGCTTTATAATCGCCTTTTTTGGTAAGAGAGTTGGCCGGAGTGCCTAATATCAATCTGGCGGAATCCGGGCCAAGCGGCAAAGCGCCGGCAATCTTAAAATGTTGCTCCAGCCAATAGCCCCAATCCACTCCCATCTCAAATTTATCCGAAGGCCTTATTTCGATAATCTGGGCATCAATCAAAACCTGCAGGGTTTTCTCGTCGAAAGCGTTGATAATTTTAGTGATCTCCGTTAATTTCTGCGGATAATCGGTTATCGCTATTTTATTAGTCCGCTCATCTATCCTTACTGACCCTACCCCCTTGGTGACAGCATCCTGTATTTTACCTTGCAGTTTATCCGCCTGCGCGTAATTTAAAGTAAAAACCCTGGTCTCCAAAGGCAGGTCTGTCTTTTTAATGAAATCCTCCATCTCCTGAATTTTTTGCGGCGTATCCATAAGGACGACCGCGTTAGAGGCTTCATCGACCACAATCCTTCCTATATTGCTTTTAATCTGTGATAACGCGCGGGAAAGGTCTGAAGCCTTGGCAAACTCAAGCATAACTGTCTTGGCTTCTTTCCTATCCTGATAAGGCCCTCCATATATTAATTCATAATCCCTTTGCGTCATCACGTTAATGATATCCCCCTTTTTATCATAGGCAAGGTCATTAGCGGAAAGCAATAATTCAAACGCGTCTTGCACAACCACATCTTTTAAAAATAAAGTCACCCTGCCGGTAACGTTTTTGCCGACTACGATATTCATCCCCGAACGCGCAGACAACATCTTTAGGACATCGATGACATCCATGCCCTTTACATCCAATGATATTCTCTGCGCGGACGTTCCCTTATTATCAGGCTGAATAGCTGAAGCATCCGCAAGCCCTATCGAGTTATCCTGCTGGGCCACGCTTAAGCTTGAGGCTAAAATAAAAGAGAGGACACCCAAAAGAATTGTTTTGTTCTTCATTTTTCTCCTCTAACAGGCGCGCTTACAAATGAAGCTCATATTTTTCACCCTTGTAAGCTAAAACCACCTTACCCTCCTCAATGCTTTCGACCCGAAAGCCGTTAATGACCTCACCCCTATTTAAATAAAATGTTTTCTGTATATTCTTGTCTTCAATAACCGCCTGCGGGCTATCCCCGGCAATAATCCCGACGAGGTTTAAGTTCTTAATAAAATCAGCGGCGGCATTCGCGTTTTGAGATTGCGCGGCCTCATTTTCAATGCTATTTGAATAATCCACAGCGAATATCTGACGGGAAGATATTGCCTGTTCATAAGGCTCATAAGGGATAACTTCCGATTTTTCCGTTTGAGCGTAACCGGCAGGATGCGCGCTTATATCCGGCAATTTAATTTTTCTTAAAGCCAGTAACGGATAAACAAAAGTACCTGCTAAATAAAGGCAGGATACCCCGAAAATAATCCAGAGAAAATTCGGGAGCGTCAAAGAAAACGCAAGGAAGTGCCAGCCGTCAGCCCTTACTTCTGTTGCCTTTCCCGCGGGCGCCATGAAACTTGTCCCGAGCGAAGCGAGGGATGGCGCCCCTACAATACTGCCCTCTTGTTTTTTAGCGCCTCTGATCAACCCTAAAAGCTTCTCTTGCGAAGTCTGATTATTTCGCATAGGAGATCTCTTCCACGATTAAACTGCTCATAATAGCCTCATCAACTTCTTTTACCCCGCGCATAACCAATTCCTCCAGCGCTTTATGGCAAAGCATTGCTATCTGGCGGGGATAACCCTGCGACTGCTGATAAATCATCCTTATCGCTGCCTCGCTAAAAATGGCTTGCGGCTGTAAACATCCGGCTTGGGCAAGCCTAAAGATTATCATTTCTCTTGTCTCGATTTCATCAAACGGGTTTAAGGTATACTTTAGCGCCGCGCGGTCCATGAAATTGCGCACTCGCCTTATACGCGGAAGTAATTCTAACTGCGACATAATCACCAACTGTAACAGTTTATGCTCGTTGGTCTCATAATTAAGCAAGGTCCTCAAAACCTCAAGATTCTCGAAAGAAATTTTCTGGCCTTCATCGATAAGAAGGACTATAGTCTTGTTTTCCTCCACGCCTTTTTGAAAAAGGTATTTCTCGAGGGCATCCCGAAAATCCATCGTAGATTTAAGAGGAGCGGAAATATCAAACATCTTAACTAGGCTTAAGAGAAATTGAAATTCAGATTTATAGGCAGGGTCTAAAATCATATGAAAAATAAAATCGCTTTCGTCTTTAAAGGACTGCAAAAGCGCCCTGGAAAGAGTGGTTTTTCCTGTGCCGACATCCCCAAACACAAAACACAAGCCCCTGCGTAAACGGATGGCTGTTTCTAAACGTTTTAAAGCTGTGACGTGGCTGGTGGAACGGTAAAAAAACTGCGGGTCCGGGCTGGTGGAGAACGGCTCTTTGTCTAAACCTAACGCGCTATAGTAGCTCATTTTTAATTTCTTCTAAAGACTTGCCTTGTTTTCTTAAAATACGAATTTGCTTCAATCTTTCTACTGTGGCATCATCAAAATAACGAAAATTTGTTTCGGGGCTTCGGCTGGCCTCTTTAATCAAACCTATCTTCAGATAGTATTTGACTGTATACAAAGAATAACCGGATAAATAAGCCAAATCTTTGATTAAATAGGTATTATTGATTTTAACCTCCAATTGTAGTGACAGCACAGCGTGCTGTCACTACCTGATATCACTCTCTAGTTAGAGAGTATAGCCCCAATTCAAAAAGCTGTCAAGCATAAAAAATCCACCCTATCCATAAAATCTTTACTAAACGTTTTTAAAACTTATTTTTGGGGTTTTATATTTGACAAACTGCTGTAAGCGCCTTGGTGTTTTCTGAGGTAAATCATAATTATGGAGATTGCTACGGGGGTAACTCCGGATATGCGGGAGGCCTGGCCAAGGGTCAATGGCCTGTATTTGGTAAGTTTCTCCTTTATTTCGCGGGATAAGCCGCAAATGCCAGAAAAGTCAAAATCCTGCGACAGTTTGATTTTCTCTAAGTTCCTGAAACGCTCCACTTCAGATAACTGCCTATCTATAAAGCCTTTATATTTAACCTCGATTTCTATTTGCTTGGCAACATCCTTGTCAAAATCAAGGCGGGCAAACGACTTTAATTTATCTAAACTTAACTGCGGCCGCTTAAGCAGTTCTTCAAGAGTCGAAACCTTACGAATAAACGAACATTGTTTAGGCGAAACTCTAGACTGCTGTAAGTATTTTATGCCGTCCTTTACCGCTTGCTCTTTTTTCCGCGCCTTCCTATATATGGCCTCGGAAACCAACCCTACCTCGTGGCCTACCTTGCGCAAGCGTAAATCCGCGTTATCCTCGCGGATAATCAAGCGGTATTCTACCCGCGAAGTAAACATCCGGTACGGCTCGTTGGTGCCTTTTGTGGTCAGATCATCAATCAAAACACCGATATAACTTGTTGAGCGATCAAGAATGAGCTCGGGCTTATTCTTTACCCGTAAACCCGCGTTTATCCCGGCAACCAAACCTTGCGCGCCTGCCTCTTCGTATCCGGTTGTCCCGTTAATCTGGCCGGCAAGATACAAATTGCGGATTTTCTTGGCTTCTAACGTAGGGTACAGCTCTAACGGGTCTACCACATCATGCTCAATGCCATAGCCGGGTTTGGTAATCTCTACATTCTCTAATCCCTCTATTGAATGCAGTATTTTCATCTGAATATCTAAAGGCAGGCTGGTGGAAACGCCGTTAGGATAATATTCAACTGTATCAAGCCCCTCGGGTTCTAGAAATATCTGGTGGCGCTCTTTATCCGCGAACTTTACGATTTTATCTTCTATTGAAGGGCAATAACGCACGCCGGTTGCTTTTATTTTTCCTGTATATAGCGGCGAGCGGCTTAAGCCCGAACGGATGATCTCGTGGGTTTTTTTGTTAGTGTGGGTGATATAACAAGGGACTTGTTTTAATTTTAAGCTTTTGGTAGAAAAAGAAAATGGCCGCGGCTCTTTATCGCCTTCCTGGACATTTAACTTCTTAAAATCAATTGTCCTTCCATCAAGGCGGGCACAGGTGCCGGTTTTAAAACGCAAGATATTAAAACCTAAACCTTTCAGGCAATTTGACAGTTCTACCGACGAGGCTTCTCCTATCCTACCTCCGGGTGTATGCTCCAGCCCAATATGAATTAGGCCGTTTAAAAAAGTCCCGGGGGTAATAACAACAGTTTTCGCTTTAATCGTTGTGCCATCAACAAGCCTTACGCCGTAAACCTCATTGGTGCTGGCTAATATTTCGACAACCATGCCTTCTTTTATTTTTAAGCCAGGCTGTTTT
>CAKKQA010000100.1 GCA_919901925.1 Omnitrophica bacterium GWA2_41_15
AATAGCTTGTCTATCTTGTCCTTATCAAACCCCACCACAATCTGCCCGTCAATATCAATGACCGGAACACCCATCTGACCGGAGATATTAACCATTTTCTCCAAGCCATCCTTGTCGGCTGAAACATCGATATTGGCATAAGCTATGCCTATCTGGCTTAAGTAACCTTTCACACGGATGCAATAAGGGCACGTTGGAGTGGAGTAAACTGTGACATTGTGCATAGCCACCTCTGTTTTAGGTTTTAGGTCATAGCTGATAGCTCATAGGAAAAGAAAAAAGACTGTTTTTTGTTTTTCCTATGACCTATGAGCTGCTACCTAACTCTATTTTCTTTACGAGCGCTGCTATCCTCTGGCCATATTTAAGGCATTGTTTTTTCGCCCGCTCGTCTGGCTGGCCTATTGCCACAGGGCCGTAATGATCGCCACCATGATCTCCTTGAATAATCATACCATGAATGAGCATGGCGTTCAAGATTTCTAAAATCGTGGTTTCGTTACCGCCGCCGATATTGGCGCTGGAGGCAAACGCCCCGCCAACCTTACCGTCTAATTTACCGTGAAATTTTACTGACTCGTCAAAAAGCTTCTTTATCTGATAAGCCATTGAACCGTAATAAACCGGCGAGCCGATTATAATCCCCTGATAATTCAACAGTTCATCTACTTTAACATCTTCCGAGCTTTTTAAAACAACCTCCGCCTTTTCTTCTTTCAAGCCCTCAACTATAAATTCAGCCATTTGCTTAGTGTGGCCGCTTTGCGAATAGTAGATGACGATTATTTTAGACATAAAAACCTCCGCATTAGCTCATAGGTCATAGCTCTTAGATCATAGGAAAAACAAAAAATAGTTTTTTCTGCTTTTCCTATCAGCTATGACCTATGAGCTATTACCTACACCATTTATTCTATCAAAATTACCGACATCAACCTGCCCGCGCCCTTGCCTTCTTTGCGATATGAAAAGAAATCTTCGTTTTCACAAGACGTGCATATTCCAGAATCCACGATATTTTCTTTTAGCAGGCCGGCTTTTATCAACTGCTTATAATTGGCGCCGATATTATCCAAGAATATTTTTCCTTTTCTATCTGTAACGTTTTGGGATAAATAATCCTTAAATTCTTTTCCGACCTCGTAACAACAAGAGCGTAAAGCCGGCCCTAAAGCGCAGATTAAGTCTTGCGGCAAAGTGGAAAAAACCCTCCTCATTGCAGAAATAGCCTCTAAAACAATATTCTCTTTAGTCCCGCGCCAACCAGCATGGACGACGCCCGCGGCTTTGCTTATAGGGTCATATAGGAAAACGGAAAGGCAATCCGCGGTCAACACAGCTAACGGCAATCCTTTTTCGCGCGTAATTATCGCGTCGTATCCTGCGATAGCGCTATCATAACTAAAACTCCCCTTACCTTTATCTTCCAGAGAAGCTACAAATACCCTATTGCCGTGGGCCTGCTGTAAACAAACTAAATGTTCAAAATTTATGTTTAACTTTTCAAGGAACAGTTTACGGTTTTCCTTAAACCCTGTATTATCCTGCGCTGATAAATTTAACCTACCGCGGCTAAAGGCGGCAAGACAGCCGTGTTTTTTGAAACTTTCAAAGACGTAACTGGTTTGCATCAATAGTTAGCCAGTTTACCAGTTAGCCAGTTTACCAGTTTTTAACTGGTTAACCGGCCAACTGGCCAACAAGCAATATTTTACTTTTGTAAATACGCCTTGACTATTTTCTGCTCTAAAACAGGCCTATCCTGTCCACCGGTCTGACAGGCTTCTATCTTTTTCACCACATCATAACCTTCCACGACTTCACCGAATATCGTATGCTTCATATTTAACCAGGGTGTAGGAATTGTGGTAATAAAAAACTGGCTGCCGTTGGTGCTTGGGCCCGCGTTAGCCATAGCCAATATCCCCGGCTTATTAAAGGTTACGCTTGTTGAAACCTCGTCTTCAAACGGTGCCCCCCATATAGACTCGCCTCCACTGCCTGTCCCTGTGGGATCTCCGCCCTGGATCATGAAATTCTTAATTACCCTGTGAAAAATCAACCCGTCGTAATAACCTTTTTCCGCCAATTTTGTAAAGTTTTCCACTGCTTTCGGCGCGGCATCCGGATACAATTTTAAGACGATCTTTCCCTGATTTGTCTCTAAAACCACTCTCTTTTCTTGTTGTGCCACGACAGCTCCTATAGACAAAAATGTTAATAAAAACATCACCCCTGACAATGATACAAACAGCTTTTTCATTTCTGGCCTCCCTTACACTTTGATTTCAATTAGTTTATTGCGCGACTTTTCTCCCTTAATTATCGATACCTGGTTTTTCCTGACGCCAAAATGTTCAGCCAACATTTCAACAACTGCCTCATTTGCCCTGTTATCTTCCGCGGGTTTAGTTACATGCACCCTTAACCCCGCTTCTGTTTCCTGTATGCGGTTTACCTTAGCCCGCGGTATAACCCTGACGTTTATTACCATTTTTTTAGGGACAGGCCCTAAATACGGTTGGGACCAGGTCCAAAACGCGGTTGATCCCGCCTTTGGCGGGGCGACGGTTAAATTGGACCTGTCCCCACGGTTAAATTGGACCTGTCCCCGATTTGTCCGGCAGAGCTGGAATTAGTTAATTTATCCTGGAACTTTTCCAGGCGCCTCTCGGCATCCTTGTATTTTTGGCCGGCGTTATTGATGTGCGCTCCGACAAGGCGGAAATCCTCGGAAAACTTAGCTAAATCCTGCTGCAAACGGTTTAAATTCGCCAAGATTTCCTTGGCATTGCGTTCAACCTCCATGCCTTTTAAACCCAGGCATATGACTTGCAAATAAGAATAGAAAGTATTCGGCGAAACAGGGACAACCCTTTTGCTAAGAGCATACGAAAGCAATTCCTGTTTTATGGTTGCTTCATAATAGACATTTTCAGCCGGAATATACATAAGGGCAAAATCAAAAGTGCCTTCATCCGGAAGGATATATTTGTTGGAGATTTCGTTTATCCTATTCTTTACGTCGGAAATAAACCTTTTAGCATACGCGCTTTTTTCCTCGTCGGTAGATGCCGTTTGGAAAGCCTTAAAATTTTCCAGGGGAAACTTGGCATCCACAGGGACAATGTTTTTGCCAAGACGGATAATCGCGTCTACCGCGTCGCCTGATTTAAACTGATACTGAACCTGATAATGCTCTTTAGGCAGGACTTGCGCCAGCAGGTTTTCCAGCATTGTCTCGCCGATTTCACCCCGGAATTTCGGGGCGCGCAGAAGGTTCTGCAAGCCTGAAATATCCTTACTTATTTCTAAAATTTGGGTGTTGGTTGTTTCGAGTTTGCCGAGGGCATTCTGAACTGAACCGATTATATTAACTGTAGTGTCTAAGCGCGCGCCTACGCCTCTGTGAGTCTCAGAAATAGCTTCAGACATCTCTTTGAGCCGCTCATTAAGCTGTCCGGTCACAGCATTCAGCTGCGAGTTAGTCTGAGAGGAAATCTTAAAAAGCAGTACTGCCACTATCCCTATCCCGATTAAAAACAATAACGCTATTATCCAGATCATATTAATGAATTTTAAATAAACAATAGATATCCCTGTAGGGGCGGACCTATGTGTCCGCCCTATGAGGGCAAACACATAGGTTTGCCCCTACCAATCGTATACACGGTATCATATTTATTATATCACCGTTAAAACAATTTCAAAGCGTATAATCGGTTTTAACCCGTTTGATTGAACGACAGATGTTCGTCCGGACATTAGGGCAGAATTTCTCCAAACGTTTGATGATTTTTGTTACCTCTTGACGCTTAGTCTTATCGGCATTCGGGCATTTACACATATGCGCCGGAAAATCTTGATGTTTGGCAAAGGCAATAATTTCTTTTTCTTCAACATAAGCCAGCGGCCGGATAATCGTAAGCGCTCCTTTAAACAAAACCTGCTTCGGGTTCATCCCTGAAATCTCACCGTTAAAAAACATATTAAGCAGGATAGTCTCGGCAATATCGTCTTTATGGTGGCCGAAAGCGACCTTGGTGCATTTTAACCTTGCCGCTGCCTCAAAAAGCGCTTTTCTCCTATTCCACGAACACCAAAAACAGGTAATATCTTTGCGGGATTTACAATCTTTCAATATATTTATGCTGACGGCCTCATAATCAACGCCGCATTGTTTAAAATAATTCCCTAGTATTTTTGGATGCACGCATTTATACCCCAAATCCACATGCACGGCTGTCAGGCTGTATTTGAGGGGGCTGAATTTCTGGCGGTACTGCAGGATTTTAAGCAGGCTTAATGAATCTTTCCCTCCGGAGACAGCAACGAGTATCTTGTCGCCATCCTCGAGCATTTGGTAATCAAAGAGCGCTTTTCCCACTTTCTTGGAAAAGAAAAATTCCTGGCGCTGGTTATTTTTTTCATCAATCTTCTTGGCCATTTTTTACCGGATGAGAAGTAAACGTATAATGGTGTCGCCGTAAATGAGCGCTAAAAGTGCGGCTATCGATAAGAATGGGCCATAAGGAATGAGGTGGCTCTTTTTCCGAAGCAGGACGTAAACCCCCACAGCCGCCCCTAAAAACGGGGCAATGAAAAAGGTTAATATTGCCAATTTCCAACCAATGAAACTGCCGATCATTGCCAAAAGCTTAACATCCCCTCCGCCGATAGATTCAGTTTCTCCCTCAATGGATTCTTTCTTCATCAGCTTAAAAAACAAAAAATTACCCAACTGCCCGCTGGCATAAACCAAAAATCCTCCGATGATAACTCCGAAGAAAGAATCCACAAGCGGTATGCGGGGAAATTCTTTAATGATCGGCAAACTCTTTAACAGGGCGAAAATCAATCCTACGGCTATGCCGCCTAAAGAAATCTCATCCGGAATAATCCGCCATTTGATATCTATAAAAGTCGAGACAATCAAGCCACAGATAAAGACATCAAGTATCAACGCGTCTAAACTAATGCCCCATCCGATATAAACAGCTAAGAAAGCCAATCCGGCCAATATTTCCACTAACGGATATTGAAAAGATATCTTGGCCTTACAAAAACGGCAGCGGCCGCCTAAAAACAAAAAAGCCAACACAGGAATATTATCGTACCAAAAGATACTTTTCTTGCATGACGGGCAATATGAAGACGGGCTGATTATAGAATATTTTTCCTGCGGCATACGGAATATGCAGACATTGAGGAAGCTTCCGATGCATGAGCCAAAAATGAATATAAATATTTTAGTTATGACTTCTTGCATTATTTTAAACCCCTTTCAAGCGCCTGGCGCATAACTTCTACCGGCGCCCGCGCTCCAGTCCAAAGTTCAAACGCGTTCGCGCCTTGGAATAAGAGCATCCCCCTGCCGTCTTTAGCGGGGATACCTTTAACTCGCGCATCTTTGATAAGCTGCGTCAAGCGGTTATATACCACATCGTAAACAGACAAACCGCCATGCAACAGGTTCTTATCAATAATTGCGCCGTCGGATTCTTTCATCCCAACAGGCGAGGCATTAACCAACAAGTGGCATTCTTTTATTATTTGCGGAATATCTTTATCTAAAATAAATTCAAGTTTGCCGTCTACTTGAGGAAACTTTAAAAAATGCTCTTTTGCGGCTCCTGCTGCGCTTTCATTAGCATCGTAAACATATATTTTATCAACTTTAATGTTTCTCCAGCTTAAAGCCGCGATAACCGCCCTGCCGGCGCCGCCGCAGCCGATAACAAGAATACTCTTACCTTGAGCCTTGAAAACCAAATCCTCTTCCAAAGACCGGAGAAAACCGCTTGAGTCTGTATTCCAATACAAAAGCCGATTTCCTTCTCTCTTAACTGTGTTTACAGCACCGCTTAATTTCACATAGTATGCATCTTGTTGAATCAGCTCTCCTTGGACATAAGGAAACTTCTTCTCTAATATTTCTTTTGCATTAACTTTGTGAGGAATAGTGATATTAAAACCGGAAATATCTTTTGAACGCGCGGGATTCCCTTGAGTATCCTTTACTACAATATCCTTAAGTAAAAAATTCTCCAGGTTATCTGGGGCTATCTCAAACAATCGATATTCGGCGTTGATATTGAGCTCGGCGAACGCCGCATTGTGCATTAACGGGGATAAACTATGTTTGACAGGATAACCAATGAGGCCATAGATTTGCGGATTTGGCATCTTTTGTTATTACTTAAGATACAGCCTTATTCAATGCTTGTAAATACGCTTTTATAGAAGCCTCTACAATATCCGTCGAGGTAGCCCGGCCGGAGAAATCCTTGCCTTTAGCCTTTATACGCACGCTTACTTCGCCAAGCGCGTCTTCTCCCCGGGTCACTGACTGTATGCTGTAATCAAGAAGCTGGCATTTAATATGGATGATGTTTTCTATCGCCTTGTAACAGGCATCGACCGGGCCATCGCCTGACGAAACCTTCCGGAAAACCTTGCCCTTCGCTTTCAGCGCTATCATTGCCTGTGGCGCGATAGAGCTTCCGGAAGATATTTCAAAGCCGTCAAGCGACCATACTTGCTGTACTGCCGCCTTGGATTTCTCCTCGATAATCGCCAAAAGATCATCGTCAAATATCTCTTTCTTTTTATCCGCGAGTATTTTAAATTCTGTAAAGGCCTTATCGATCCCGGCCTGGTTAAATTTATATCCTAGGTTTGCCAGCCTCTGGCTAAAAGCATGCCTTCCTGAATGTTTGCCTAACACCAAACTTTCAGTTTTAAAGCCAACGTCTTCGGCACTGATGACTTCGTAAGTAGAGCGTTTCTTCAGGACCCCATCCTGATGTATGCCTGACTCATGCCTGAAAGCATTCAAGCCCACAACCGCTTTGTTCGGCGGGACGAGGAAACCGGTATATTTACTTACCATCCGCGAGGCCTTATAAATTTCCCTGGTATTTATATTTGTGTTTAAGCCGAATATATCGGCGCGCACCTTCATTGCCATGACGATTTCTTCCATTGAGGCATTGCCCGCGCGCTCGCCTATGCCGTTAATAGTGCATTCTGCCTGGCGGGCTCCGTTTTTAATCGCGCTTAAAGAATTAGCCACAGCCAGCCCAAGGTCATTATGGCAATGCACTGAAATAACCGCCTTATTGATATTCGGAACGTTTTCAATAATCGATTTTATCAGATCACCGTATTCTTTTGGTTCTGTCCAACCAACGGTATCCGGAATATTCACCGTTGTTGCCCCGGAATTTATTACCTCTTCCACCACACGGTAGAGGAATTCCCTTTCAGTGCGCGTGGCATCTTCCGGAGAAAATTCAATATCATCACAGAGATTACGGGCGTACTTAACCGATCGGACAGCCAAACGCAGGATTTCCTCTTCGGCTTTTTGAAGTTTATACTTCATATGAATCTTTGAAGTTGCCAAAAACACATGTATGCGCGGATGCTTTGCCGGTTTTGTGGCTTCATAGGCAGCGTCGATATCTTTAGGGATGGCGCGGGCAAGGCCACAGACGCAGGGCCGCTTAATCTTACGCGCCACCATTTCCACCGATTTAAAATCTCCGGGGCTTGATATAGGAAAGCCCGCTTCAATAACATCAACCCCGAGAGTCTCCAGCTCTCGAGCGATCTCCAGTTTCTGGTTTTGGTCCAAAGAAGCTCCGGGCGCCTGTTCTCCGTCGCGCAGTGTTGTGTCGAATATAATTATTTTATCCATGGTTGAAATTATAATTACATGCCTTGTAGGGGCGCGATTTATCGCGCCCGCCAAACGAACGGGCTTGATAAATCAAGCCCCTACACTAAAAATCTGCTCAATATTTTTCTTGTAACAAGCGCCTTGTGGCTTACTTCCTCATCCAAGGCATCATTTCCCGCAACTCTTTCCCCACCTTTTCAATCAAATGCTCGTCGCCTGCCTTAATCAATTTATTGAAATTCGGCCGGCCGTTTTCATTCTCTCTTATCCATTCGCGCGCGAATTTTCCGCTCTTTATCTCTTTTAACATCTTTTTCATTATCTTGCGGGTCTTTTCATTGATAATTCTCGGCCCCCTGGTAAGGTCACCGTAACAGGCGGTATTAGAAACTCTTCTTCTCATCCCGGAAATACCATACTCCTGAACTAAATCAGTGATAAGTTTTAACTCATGTAGAACTTCAAAATAAGCGATCTCCGGTTGATAACCGGCCTCGATCAATGTATCAAACCCTGCCTTGATCAATTCAGTTACCCCGCCGCAAAGCACTGCCTGCTCGCCAAAGAGGTCTGTTTCAGTTTCTTCTTCAAATGTCGTCTCAATCACGCCTGCCCTTGTTCCGCCGATTCCTTTAGCAAAGGCAAGGCCTAATTGCTTGGCTTTACCGGTTGCGTCCTGAAACACTGCCAATAAACAAGGCACGCCCTTACCTTCTTCATACATCCTTCTTACCAAAGCCCCTGGCCCTTTGGGCGCGACCATAAAAACATCGATATTCTTTGGCGGCTTTATCTGTTTAAACCTTATGTTAAAACCATGAGAAAAAACAATGGCCTTTCCTTTTTTGAGGTTTGGCTTAACAGCGTCTTTGTAAACTTTAGCCTGGACATGATCCTGTGTTAAGATCTGAATAATATCCGCCTGTTTGCAGGCTTCCTCTGCCGGCAAGGGATTAAACCCGTCTTTTTTTGCCTGTTCGTAATTCGCTGTTCCGGCTATTTCTGATACAATAACCTTACATCCGGAATCACGAAGGCATAGTGACTGGCCACGCCCCTGAATACCGTAACCGATAATGGCTATCGTTTTGTCTTTTAATAAATTCAAATCCGCGTCATTGTCATAGTAGAGCTTCATCTTTTTCTCCTTCTAAAAATTATCGTCATTGCGAGGAGCTATCGCTGGCATGAGGCGACGAAGCAATCTCGTTTGTAAAAACGAGATTGCTTCGTCACAGGCAAGTCAAACAAGGGTTCCTCGCAATGACAACTTTATTTTTCTTTTATCTGGTTTCTGGTTACCGGTTACTTAACCATCGCTATTTTACCTGTCCTAACCAACTCACTTATCTTGAAACCTTTTAACGCGTTCAGAAAAGCGTCTATCCTACCCTGCTCGGCGGTGATATCTAAAATAATACAATCATTCTTTGTCCCACTTATTACAGCATTAAACTTCCTGGCAAGCTGTTTTACCTTTGGCTTGTCTTTTGCTTTCACGGCAACCTTAACCAGCATCAGCTCTCTTTCAACATGCTCTTTCTTGGTAAGGTCACTGACGGTGATAACATCAATCAACCTGTTAAGCTGCTTCTTTATCTGCTCAAGTATCCTCTCGTCTGCCGCATCGATAACAATCGTCATGCAAGACATAGTAGGATCATGCGTCTCGCTTACAGACAAAGAATTGATATTATATCCGCGGGCGCTGAATAATCCGGATATTCGCGCGAGCACCCCGAACTTATTTTCTACTAGGACAGAAATTGTATGCTTCATATTCGTTAATAAAACTATGTTTTAGGTCTTAGCTCATAGGTCATAGTAAAAAAAGCTGTTTTAAGATTTTTTATCTTTTCCTATGAGCTACGAGCTATGACCTATGAGCTAACTACGCTAACCCGCTTATCATCTGATTTATCGCGCTACCCGCGGGAACCATCGGATACACATTCTCTTCGGGCTCTACGATAAAATCCATCAAAACAGTATTATCTATTCTTAACGCCTTTTCTATTGCCTTTCGGACATCAGGCTTCTTTGTAATCTGCATGCCTATAGCGCCAAAGCTTTCGGCTAATTTCACGAAATCAGGGCTTGAGATTTTTACCGACGAATAGCGTTTCTTATAAAAAAGCTCCTGCCACTGGCGGACCATCCCCAGGAAACCATTGTTTAAAATAGCGACCTTTACCGGGATCTTATTGCAAACAGCAGTCATAAGCTCCTGAATATTCATTTGTATTGAGCCGTCGCCGGCGATATCAAATACTTCTTTTTCCGGGCAGCCAAGCTTTACCCCCAGTGCCGCCGGAAAGCCAAAACCCATCGTGCCTAAACCGCCGCTTGAAATAAAAGTGCGAGGCTCATCGTATTTATACCACTGACAGCTCCACATCTGATTCTGTCCGACTTCGGTAACGATTATCGCTTTTCCTTTTGTGGCTTCATAAATTTGTTCTATGACAAACTGCGGCTTAATTTTCTCGCCGTCGTGAATATACCTTAAAGGATGCCTGGACTTCCATTCACGGATCTGATTCAACCATTTTTCAGTATCAGGTTTTTTCTTAATCTCCTCGAGAATCTGGCCTAAAATATTCTTGGCGTCGCCGACTATCGGAATATCCACCCGGATATTTTTACTTATTGAAGTAGGGTCAATATCAATATGGATTACTTTAGCATTAGGCGCGAAGGCATCGATCCTGCCGGTCACCCGGTCATCAAAACGCGCTCCTATAGCTATGATTAAATCTGATTCTGTGACAGCGTGATTAGCATAAGCTGTTCCGTGCATACCCAACATTCCCAATGACATCTGGTGTGTTCCGGGAAACGCGCCTAACCCCATCATTGTCATTGCTACCGGCGCCTTAATGCCTTCGGCTAACCGCAGCACTTCCTGATGCGCGCCGGAAGTTATTACCCCGCCTCCTATATACAGGACAGGCCGTTTGGATCGCGCGATTAAACGGGCTGCTTTTTTGATTTGTCCGGCATGGCCAAAGTATGTAGGCTTGTAGCCTCGGATACTTACCTCCTGCGGCCAAAAAAAATCACAATCCGCCTGCTGAACATCTACAGGGATATCAATAACCACAGGGCCCGGCCTTCCGGTAGAGGCAATATGAAACGCCTCCCGGATAGTCCGCGCCAGATCATTAACGTCTTTAACCAGGAAATTATGTTTAGAAATCGACCGGGTCACGCCGGTGACGTCCGCTTCCTGAAAAGCGTCATTGCCGATTAAGAATGTTTTAACCTGGCCGGTTATCGCCACCATGGGTACCGAATCCATATAAGCATTGGCAATACCGGTAGTTAAATTAGTCGCGCCGGGGCCTGAAGTAGCAAGACAGACTCCGACCTTTCCCGTTGCCCGGGCATATCCGTCAGCGGCATGGGCAGCGCCCTGTTCATGGCGGGTGAGGATAAACCGTATTTTGGAATCGTAGAGCTTATCGAAGATGGGCAAGACCTGCCCCCCCGGATATCCAAACATAATCTCGACGCCTTCTCGCTCCAAACACTCTATTAATATTTGCGCCCCTATCATAAATGCGGCCCTATTATGTTAAAATTAATTACTTGCTAAAATTATTGTTTTATCTTCCAAACCAACGAGAATATAACGATAGCTAACAATATATACGAAACACTTAAAACCATTCTTGCCTTAGTTTTAATTACTATGGCGTCAAAGTCAAAATATTTATCGACTTTATCGCGCAAAGCATTAAACCATTTGATTGCTATACTGTCAAAATTATATGTCTTATCCAATTTCTTCTTGCTTTTAATTATAAACTTAGCGCCTAACAATAAATCTAACCCTACAATAATACCCAACACAGCAGCCACAAGAGAGATGTTCTTAAGAATCATTAATACCGTTATTTCATCCATCTACTCCTCCTATGTTTGACTTCCTCTTGCGTTTTGGGGTTAATTAATTTAATACAGCCCCTTTATCGGCGGACGAAACCATCCTGGCATACCGGGCCAAATATCCCGTGGTAACTTTAGGCTTATGCGCGTTCCATTTAGCCATTCTTACTTTTAACTCTTTATCGCTTACCTTAAGCTCCAGCTTCCTTTTTGGTATATCTATTGCTATAGCATCTCCGTCATGAATAAGGGCTATCGTGCCGCCTGCGTTTGCTTCCGGGGAGATATGGCCGATGCAAGGTCCGCGTGTGCCGCCGGAGAAACGGCCGTCGGTAATCAATGCCACGCCCTCTGCCAGGCCCATCCCCACAATCGCCGAAGTCGGCGAAAGCATCTCGCGCATGCCCGGGCCTCCTGCCGGGCCTTCGTACCTGATAACTACGACATGGCCTTTTTTGATCTTTCCGTCGAGAATTGCCTTCATCGCCGCTTCTTCGGAATCGAAACAAATAGCCTTGCCGCAAAATTCTTTCATCTTATCCGAAACAGCTGTTTGCTTAACCACGGCGCCGCCAGAAGCAAGGTTGCCATATAAAACCGCGATCCCGCCTTCTTTATTATAAGGCTTGTTTAAGGGGCGGATAACCTCATCGTCTAGAATTTCGGCGAGGTCCGCGATGGCGTAAATATGCCTGCCGCCAACTGTCGGATTATCTTTTATTCTTTCCTTTAACCGCTTTAATACCGCCGGTATCCCTCCCGCGTATTCGATATCCTCCATATAATAATTTCCCGCGGGCTCAATCCAGCAGATATTCGGGGTGGCTTTAGCTATTTCGTCAAATGTCTTAAGCGGCAAATCAACTTTTGCTTCATTGGCAATGGCTAAAAGATGTAGAACGGTATTTGAAGACCCGCCTAATGCCATATCCACAGTTATCGCGTTCTCAAACGCTTTTTTATTTAAAATAGAGAGAGGAAGAATATTCTTCTTCACCAACTCTACTATTCTTTCGCCGGATTCAAAAGCGATCCTTTCTTTTTTTGCCGAAAAAGGAAAACTGGTAGCGCATCCGGGCAGGCTCATCCCTAAAGTTTCGGTTAAACAAGACATTGTATTCGCGGTGTATAATCCCTGGCAGGAACCTGTGCCGGGGCAGGCGCAGATTTCTATATTTTGGATTTCTTGGGCGGAAATTTCTCCTTTTCTTGCCTTGCCTACGGCTTCAAAAGTGTCGCGGACCAAAGACACGCGCTTGCCTTTATACCTGCCGGTTATCATCGGCCCGGCGGTTACGACTATCGACGGAATATTAAGGCGCGCCGCGGCCATAATCATCCCGGGGGTAATCTTATCACAGTTAGTAAGCAAAACTAATCCGTCCAGACAATGCGCTCCTGCGATAGACTCGACCATATCCGCGATCAATTCCCTCGATGCAAGCGAATAACGCATTCCGTTATGGCCCATAGCAATGCCATCGCATATGCCGGGAATGCCGAATACAAACGGTTTTCCGCCTGCGGCGTAAACCCCGTTTTCAATGGTACTCTCTAACGAGCGCATCTGGGTATGCCCCGGAATCAAATCCGTAAAACTTGAGGCAATGCCGATAAAAGGCTTGCCTAAATCCTTGCGGGTCAGGCCCGTAGCAAACAACAAAGCCCGATGAGGAATTCGTTCTATCCCCTTTTTAATCGTGTCAGAACGCATATTTTACCTCTTTTGTAGGGGCGCCATTTATGGCGCCCGCAAAACGGGCTCAATAAATTGAGCCCCTACACTCTAGTCTGCGCCTTCCGTATCCCTTTCAACAACAACCGGGCCGGCTTTTCTTTTACGAGAAATCACTCTGATTAATTTTATATATTTATCAATCAAATCTTTGGTATTGCTTATGGCAAGCTGTTTAAACAAAAATTCGAATTTCGCTTCCAGTTCCGCGGCAATCGCGTCCCTTACGGAGTCGGATAAACCCATTATATCACGTTTAAACGGTCCCAGCGCTTTTTTACGCGTTTTGTAGTAAAACTGCTCTTCGGTTTCGCCTTCTTTTCTCTCCGAAACAGCATTAACTTTAAGCCATTCATAAATCCTCATCTTTAATTCTTGAGGGAAATGCTTCGACTCATAAATCATATTCTGGAATTCGGTTGCCAGGTGCACCTCGGCAGCGTCGCATTCAACAAACTTATGGAATGCCTCAGGCGGCAAAGTAGAAGCCCCATGCTGAACAGCGCCGCCTAAACAAAATTCACCGCGGGCAATCCGCGAAAGGCTCTTTAAAGTTTCAAAATCAAGCTTAACCTGCGCGATCGAACCATCTGGCAAAACAACTCCGCCGTGAGATGTCCCGGTCTGGACAGAAATTTTGCTTATTCCGATCAGGCCTTTGCGCAGCCTTCCCTTGTAAACATCCATGAACGCGCGAAGTTCTTCGGGCGTGGAATTTTTATGCCCAACCTCGCCGATCTCTCCGCCTACGGAAACAATGACCCCTTTCGGCTCTATGCGCCGGATAAATTGAGTAAGCTTCGCGCAAACATCAGAATTAAAATACTGCTGTTTTTTTACCGTTGATTGTTCCAGGTCTACTAACGTTGAAGAATCAATGTCTATGTTATAAAAACCTGCTTCAATCGCTTCTTCTATTAAATCCTGCAGCGCCTTTAATTCTTTTTCGGGATTTTCCTTAAACTTCTTTATATTGACCTGTGTATGGTCAGCCTGAATAAATACCGGGCCTTTATACCCCTCTTTTATCGCCGCTGCCAGAATCACGCTTGAAAATTCACAAGGCGGCTGATTGGTATAACCCATTTCAGACTTAGCGATCTCAAAAATAAACGCCCCGGCGTTATTACGTTTGGCCACCCTAAATAACGCCCGCGCCAAATCGTAAGTCATTGTCCTTAAGTTTATGGCGGGAACAGTAAACCCGTTAAATTCGCTCTTCCCTCTTGCCACATAAAAATCATGGATCGAAGAAGGATATATGCCGTTTTTGTAAGCTATCCCCAAAACCTTTTTGTAAATCCTTTTCTTAGTCTCCAGATCCTCGATCGCGATTAAATCTTTGACAAAATCATCGATTGTTTTGCCACGTCTTCCCATGTTAAAAACCCCTTTCATATAAATTTGTTAAACTAACCTATAACAAGAAAATCAAAAGAACGTAAAATTATCGTCATTGCGAGGAGCTATCGTTGACATATGGCGACGAAGCAATCCCTTTTTTAAAAACGAGATTGCTTCGTCACGGATAGCCGAACGAGGGTTCCTCGCAATGACAAACTTATTTTCTTTATCTGTGCTAATCTGTGTCTATGCTGCTTACTCGCGTTTAGAGATTGCTTCGTCGCATCGTGCTAACAAAGGCTCCTCGCAACGGCAGCTTCGCTGCCGTCTGTGCCTATCTGTGTTCTATGTGCCCTCTTCCCAACTCGATAGATATTTTTCCTGCTTCGCGGTAAGTTTATCAATTTTTACGCCCATCGAATCTAATTTCAAACGCGCTATATTCTCGTCAATATTCTTTGGCACTGAATAAACTTTATGCTCCAGGCCGCCGTGGTGTTTTACGATATATTCCGCCGACAATGCCTGATTGGCAAAAGACATATCCATAACATTCGCCGGATGGCCTTCGGCAGCAGCCAGGTTTATCAGCCGGCCCTCGCCTAACAAATAAATCTTACGGCCGTCTTTTAAGGTATATTCATCCACAAAATCACGGATCGTCCTCTTTTTCTTGCTTAAAGTTTCTAATGCCGGAATATCTATCTCGACGTTGAAATGCCCGGAATTAGCCACAATCGCGCCATTTTTCATAACCTCGAAATGTTCTTTGCGGATTACGCTGATATCTCCGGTAGTGGTCAAAAATATATCTCCAACCTTTGCGGCATCATGTATAGGCATAACATCATACCCATCCATAATTGCTTCTAACGCGCGCAAAGCATCTACTTCAACCACGATACCCCTGGCGCCCATTCCTCTTGCCCGCATAGCCACGCCTTTTCCGCAGTATCCGTACCCGCAAACCACAAAATTAACTCCGGCTATAAGCCGGTTCGTCGCCCTGATTATCCCGTCGATAGTCGACTGCCCGGTGCCGTATCGGTTATCAAAGAGGTGTTTAGTCAGAGCGTCGTTTACCGCGATTATCGGATAAAGGAGCTTTTTATCGAGCTCCATTGCCCGCAGTCTTATCACGCCTGTAGTGGTTTCCTCTGTCCCGCCGATAATATCATTAATCAATTCTTTGCTATTCTTATGGATAGTTGAAACTAAATCAGCGCCGTCGTCCATGGTGATCCGCGGTTTAATGGCTAAAGCGGAATTTATATGGCGGTAATATGTTTTTGTGTCTTCGCCTTTGATAGAAAAAGTCTCGATCCCGAAATCTTTGACCAGAGAGGCCGCGACATCATCTTGCGTTGATAAAGGATTGGACGCGCAAAGGCGGACTTCGGCCCCGGCAGTTTTTAAAACATCCATCAGGACCCCGGTTTCTGTCGTAACATGCAGGCAGGCGGCAATTTTAATTCCTTCTAGCGGCCGCTCCTTCTGGAACCTTTTCTTAATCAGGTTTAACACCGGCATATTATTCGACGCCCATTCAATCCTTAGCTTGCCCTTAGGCGAAAGCTTTATATCCTTAATATCATAGTCCATATTTACAGCCTCCCCGCTTGTTTTTTCAAATCCTGCGCCTTATCGGTTGCTTCCCAGCTAAATTCAGGCTCTGTCCTGCCAAAATGGCCATAGCAGGCTGTCTTCCTATATATAGGCCGAAGTAGGTTCAACGACTTGATCATCCCTTGAGGAGTCAGGTCAAAATTTTCCTTGATCAATTTTTCTATTTGCGTTTCTGAAATTTTCCCTGTCCCGAATGCCTCTACCATGACCGCAAGCGGATCCTTTACGCCGATACAATACGCGATATGGATCAAACACTTATCGGCAATACCGGCGGCTACAATATTCTTAGCGATATACCTGCCCATATAAGCAGCCGAACGGTCAACTTTAGTCGGGTCCTTGCCGGAAAAAGCACCGCCGCCCGGAGGAGCTACTCCGCCATAAGTATCAACGACTATTTTACGGCCGGTCATGCCTGTGTCCGACTGCGGGCCGCCGATTAAGAACTTGCCTGTTTCATTGATGTAGAATTTCGTATCTTTATCCGCGTATTCCTTGATTATCGGCATGGCAATCGCCTCAATCATTTCCTGGCGCGCCTTTTTAGTAATGTGCATGCCCGAAGCATCCAATATATCTTCAGTATGCTGGCAGGCCAAAACAACCGAGTCAACCCTCTTAGGGTGGCCGTCAAAATATTCCACCGAGACCTGGCTTTTACAATCAGGCCCTAAATATTTTAAAATCTTTTGGCGCCGGACATCCGCGGTTTTCTTGACTAATTTATGCGAAAGCATGATCGGAAGCGGCATAAGCTCCGGCGTCTCTTTACAGGCATAACCCACCATAAACCCCTGGTCTCCTGCTCCGCCCTTATCAACGCCTTGCGCTATATCCGGTGACTGCCTGTTGATAACATTTAATATGGCGCAGGTGTGATAATCAAATCCATATTTAGGATGGTCATACCCGATCTCTTTCAGGATATTACGGGTAAGCTCATGCACATCCACAAAGCCGGTGGTAGTAATTTCTCCGCCGACAACCAAAAGGCCCATTGTGACATAAGTTTCGCAACCGACTCTTCCGTACGCGTCTTGTTTTAATACCTCATCGAGAACACCATCCGATATTTGATCGCACACCTTGTCAGGATGGCCTTCACCGACCGATTCTGAAGTAAAAAGATATTTACGCTTACTCATCTATTCTCCTCTCCTCATCTTATTAGGTTATTTTGTCCTCGCCAAACACCCTATCAGCTTCCTGATAACTTACAGGATCCCCGATATCATACCACCGCTTACTAAAAACAAAACCAAAAACTGCTTCTTTTTTGCTTAACCAGCCGATAAAACTTCCCGCGGCATCATGCTCATTGCTTGAATCCGCCAAATAATCCCTGAAAAACTTGAGGGCGCCCGCGGGAATATAATAAAGGCACGTAGCCACCAAAGAAGATTGCGGCTTTTGCGGCTTTTCCGCGAAATCAGTTATTTTGTTTTCCTCATCAAGCTTTATAACGCCGTATTTTGACGCTTTTTCTTTTTCTTTTATATCGTAAACGCCTATGGTTATCCGCGGCGACTTGTTTAAAGAAAACCCGAGAAAACCCGACAGATCATCTTCAAACAAATTATCGCCCGCGATGACAATGATATCTTCGTTTACCGAGGCTTCCGTAAGGGCAAAGTTTATATCGCCTATAGCGCCGAGGCGGTCTCCTTCGGTTTTAGTGCCGTCACTTAAGACTTTTACCGGCAGGTTTATCTTTTTACAAATATCAGAAGACCAAATAGTAAAATCTTTGTAAAAACGTTCGTTAGTAACTACTATGATTTCTTTTATCTTTTTTGTTTTATATATTTTCTCCGCGATATAATCAGCGATAGGCCTTTGCCCTACCGGCAAAAGCGGTTTTGGGTATTCTTTGGTCAAAGGGTATAACCGCGTAGCATAACCTGCGGCTAAAATTAACGCTTTCATAGTTTCGTTATTAGGTTGTTACGGTAATACGTCAGTGAACGGTTACGTTTATCGCGCCAAGCGAAATCGCAAGCTTTTCTCAAAACTCGAATACCTCTGAATAATCATATTTCAAAGGGCTATTCAGAAAATCAAGCTTCTTGACATCATTGTATAAAAGAGGGTACATCGGCTCTCCTGCTTTTAAGCCGAAATTATTTACTTCCTTCGCGGGATAACCCACGCGCATCTTAGAAACTTGGGCATAATAAGGATTAACCTCAAAACGCTCTCCCGCGTTATCTTCAAACACAAAATAGGCAGCCCCGCCGGATTTTTTATACAAATCATATTCGGAAGAAAACTCGGATGACACCCAATTCGAAGTCACCAGCGGCACATTTCCCACATTAATCAAAATATGGCCGTATCGCGGCGGGATAACAATCTTATCGCCGGTTTTTGCCTTTATCAATATCACATCCTCGATAACCCGATGGTCTTTTTTATTAGCTTTCTGCATCATACACCAGCCGCTGCCGTATAAAACTTCATAAAGTTCGCCAAAATCGCCCGGGTGATAATGGCCGGCGGTCTTCATATATTCCGCGCCTAAACGGCCGGAGCGTATAATAGTCACGTCATACCTTAATTTATTTTTACGGATATCCGTTTCATCCTTAACTTTATGCAGGTCTCTATACATATAATAAAGTTCTTTGGGCGAAGTCAAATCTTTTTGGGCCAATACTTCCTGCATATCCTTCAAACACCTTACCGCCGGAGTTACTTTAGTAATGCCCTCCCCTAAAGCCAAAGAATATTTCTTTCCGTCTAATTTCAAGCCTAGCCCCGATGTTTTTTTAAGGTCTTCCATATTATTCCCTTCCCTCCCCGAGAAAGTTTTCTACAAAAGGTTCAATTCCAGTAATTTGCTATTAGCAAAATCCTCCACCTCTTTAGCGGTAGACAAAGACAATGCCTGGTCAGCGATTTCTTTTGCCTGCTTGGTGGTCACGGAACGTATTATATGCTTTATCTCCGGAATTACCGCGGAAGGCATGCTGAATTCATCCAACCCTAAACCAAGAAGTATAATACAAAAAGTCGCGTCGCCTGCCATTTCTCCGCACATACCGACCCAGATATTCGCGTTATGTCCAGCCTCAATGATGTTTCTAATAAGCCGTAAAACCCCTAAATGCGCCGGCTCATAAAGGTAAGCTACTTTTTCATTGGTCCTATCGACAGCGATAGAATATTGAATAAGGTCATTAGTCCCTATGCTAAAAAAGTCGGCTTCCTTACCCAATATATCCGCGGTCATTGCCGCTGAAGGGACTTCAATCATTACCCCGACCTCAATATTCTCGTCAAATTTGAGGCCTTTTTCTCTCAATTCCTTCTTCGCCTCTTCAAGTATTTGATTCGCCTGGCGCAATTCCTCAATCCCTGAGATCATCGGATACATCAGCCTTAACCTTCCAAAAACCGAAGCCCGAAGTATAGCCCTTAACTGCATCTTGAATATATCCGGCCGGGCAAGGCAAAACCTGATTGCCCTCCATCCTAAGAATGGAACCATATCATGAGGTATTTTTAACTGCGAAGCAAATTTGTCCCCGCCTAAATCCATAGTCCTGATTATTACAGAATTATCTCCTACCGCTTTAGCGACAAATTTGTATGCCTCGTAATGCTCCTCTTCAGACGGCAAATCCGAGCGGTTCATATAGAAAAATTCACTGCGGTAAAGGCCTATGCCTTCGGCGCCGTGTTCTAAAACCGAAGGTATCTCGTCAGGAAGTTCAATATTAGCCGCTATATGTACCCTCTTGCCATCGAGTGTAATCGCGGGCAAATCCTTAAGCTGGACAAATCTTTGAGACAAATTCCGGAAAAGGGTTTCTTCCTTCTTGTATTTTTCTAGAATCTCCAGCGTAGGATTTATAAAAACATAACCGGCGGTGCCGTCGACAATCAACATGTCGCCCGACTTTATCGTTGAGGTACCGACTTCAAGGCCTAAAACAGCGGGTATTGCCATGGACTTGGCCATAATAGCCGTATGGGAAGTTTTGCCTCCGATATCCGTAACAAAAGAAAGGATGTTCTTCTTTGGCATTGCCGCGGTATCAGAAGGAGAAAAATCATGTGAAACCAAGATTACTTTTTCCTTGAGGTCATCGAAACGCCGGGGAACCCGACCCAGAAGATTACGCAGAACTCTCCTGCCGACGTCGTTAATATCGCTTACCTTTTCCTTCAAGTATTCGTCTTCTATTTTCAAAAATACCTGGATGTATCTCTTCAAAACATCCTGAAAAATATATGCCACGGTCAGTTTTTCTTTTTTTAAGCGCGCGATCACCTCTTCGATAAGCATGCGGTCTTCAAGGACTAACAAATGGGCGTCAAGGATTTGCGCTTCGCCCTGGCCCATTTCCGAGCTGATCTTCTTTTGCAGGTCCAATATTTCCCGGCGGGTCCTGATCAAGGCCTCTTCAAAAAGCTGAATTTGAGTAGGAATTTCTTCGTCTGTTATGCTTTCTTTAGGGACAATAAATTCCTCTTTGGCCCAGATGTAAGCCTTGCCTATCGCTATGCCGCTCGATGCCGGTATGCCTTTTAATTTAATGACTTCTTCTGTCATGTTTCGCCTCTTATCTAGCTTTACAGGAAAATCTTCTAACTAGCCTTAAACGGGCTATCCAATTCTTCGATAGAAATAATCTTCTCTAATTCCTCTATTGCTTCCTCGGCGTCGCGGCCGTAAGCAGTAATCAAAATAACGCTGTCTTTTTCCGCTGCCAACATTAATATGCCCATAATAGACTTGCCATTTACCTCCTGATCGTCTTTAGTAATGGTGATTTTAGAATCAAATTTATTGGCTATTTGGACAAAAAGCGCGGCCGGCCGCGCGTGCAGGCCCATTTTATTCTTGATTACTAATTTCTTTTCTACGGTTTTCATCGTTTTTTAGTTAGCCTGTTGGCCGGTTTGCCTGTTAAACATTTTTTTAGTTTTTAACTGGCTAACCGGTAAACCGGCCAACCGGCTAACAAAATTAATAATTCTCCTGTATCAACCCAACAATAATCCGCGCTAATTTTTCCGGGTCATGCCGGACATAGTCTTGAGAATTTGCCACTTCATTTTCAATGACCTTGCATCCGGCGGATTTTATATTTTGCAGGTTAACATCCACAGGAAAAGAATTATCTTGTTTATATTTTTCTAATAAATCCTTGGAAATAACCGCGGTATTGACAATACAATAATCTATCACTTTCGCGGAGCTATGCTCCAAAATCGCCTTTATATGATCATCCGCGGAATACCCATCAGTCTCTCCCGGCTGGGTCATCACGTTACATATGTATATTTTCACTGCCGGGCTTCGGACAATCGCGTCTGTTATCTCTCTAATCAAAAGGTTCGGAATAACGCTGGTATACAAACTCCCGGGCCCCAGCACAATCGCCTGCGCCTCTGAAATCGCTTTAATAGCGTCAGGCGTAGCTTGAGGGAAATCCGGCTTAAGATAAACCCTGCTTATCGGCACCCCTTTTTTAGGTATTGCCGCTTCTCCTTCGACAATGCTGCCGTCTTTATATGTTGCCACAAGCGATACCTTATTGAGCGTCGAAGGGATGACCTGTCCGCGGATAGCTAAAACTTTACTGGACTCTTTAATCGCTTTCTCGAAATCTCCGGTAAGTTTAGTCATTACGGTAATGAAGAGATTTCCGAAACTGTGACCCTTAAGTTCGCTGGGCGATTCAAACCTGAACTGAAATAAATTCTGCATAAGGCTTGAGGTATCAGCCAGCGCCACAAGGCAGTTACGGATATCGCCCGGCGGCAATATGTCAAACTCCTGGCGGATCCTCCCCGAAGAGCCTCCGTCGTCGGCAACAGTAACGACAGCTGTAAGGTTCGAAGTATATTCCTTTAACCCCTGCAACAACACCGCCAAACCCGTGCCTCCGCCGATTGTCACAATCTTCGGCCCTTTTTCGAGGTAACGCTTACGATAAATTATATCGACTAATTCTTTTTCTCTCTGCGGCAAAAATATGGTTATGAAAGACCCGAGCGTATTGCGCAGGCCCACAACCGAAAGAAACAAGCCTAATAATATCGAAAGTATATCAATCGCGCGGTAAAAAAAACTGCCTTCGCTGACAAAACGGGCAGTGCCAAAACTAATCAGTATAACGCCCAGCATTAAAAGAGCTATCCAGCGCTTTACCTGCATCCCCGGATAGAGCCATTTAATCAACCGCAGGGCAATGTTAGAGTTTCTTTTCATCTTCCTGAAAGATAGTTTTTAGTATTGTCTTTTCGTCTTTACATTCCTTTAGGGTTTCCCTAAAGTATTTATCTTTAAGAAGGCGGGAAATTCTGGCCAGTGCCTTAAGATGAGGCCCTGCTGAATCTTGAGGAGCGACAAGAAGGAAAAATACATATACCTTCTCTCCGTCGAGAGAGTCGAAATCAACGCCTTTTTGCGACAGGCCGAAACTGGCGACAAGCTTAGTGACACAGCCGCTTTTGGTGTGCGGTATGCCTACTCCCTGGCCTATGGCCGTTGACCCAAGGGCTTCCCGCGCCATTAACTGTTCTATAAGCTTACCTTTATCCTTTTTATCTATTTCGCCTGCCTCAACCAGCAGGTCGACAAGTTCTTTTAATATATCTTCTTTTTCAGTAGATTTTAAATCCGCGGTGATTGCTTTTTCCGACAAGAACTCCATTATCCTCATATCGTTGTTCCTCCTCAAATTTGCGAAGTAAATTTGATCCTGAGCCCCGCCGAAAAGGCGGGGCGAAGGATCTGTATATCGATTTTGGGTTAAAATGGAGCGGCGGACGGGACTTGAACCCGTGACATCCTGCTTGGCAAGCAGGCATTCTACCACTGAATTACCGCCGCATAATTATTCATGCCATAAAAATAATCCGCACATAAATAATGCGGACGGAGGGAATTGAACCCCCATAGGTTGCCCCATATGATCCTAAGTCATACGCGTCTGCCAGTTCCGCCACGTCCGCTCTACTTAGGGCACTGCTCTCACAGTTATTTCTGCTACGCTCTTCAACATCCAAACAATGGTAGAGCTTCGCAGCAACTTCAAAGGATTCATTGCTTCGAAGCCCTACCATTGTCAGCTCCTCGAAGGGCGAAGAAGAATGAGCCGCCCGTGACTCGAACACGGCACACTCGGCTTAAAAAGCCGATGCTCTACCAGATGAGCTAGCGGCCCAGATTTTTTCAGAACTCTGCTAATTCCTTTTCCTTAGTTTCTAAAACCTGGTCTACTTTTACTATATATGAATCTACGACTTTTTGTAAGGCATCATGGCCCCTGAACTTTTCGTCTTCGGGTATCTGCTTATCTTTCTCTAATTTATCTATCGCCTCTTTGGCGTCGCGGCGGATTGTCCTAAGCGATATCTTCCCCTCCTCAGCCATCTTCTTGACTATTTTTGATAACTCCTGGCGCCTATCCTTGGAAAGTTGAGGCAAAGAAACGCGGATCATTTTTCCGTCGTTAGCGGGGTTGACTCCTAAATTAGATTTTAGTATCGCCTTTTCTATATCCGGGATTACGGATGGATCCCACGGTTGTATATGAATCATATGCGCGTCAGGAACGGAAATCGAAGCTAACTGTTTTAACACCATAAACGAATCATAACACTCAACCCTTAATCCCTCAACAAGATTCGGGTTTGCCCTGCCGGTGTTAATCTCTGTAAACTCTCTATGCATCGCCTCGAGAGCCTTTTTCATTTTTTCTTCCGCTTCTCTGTTTATCTCTTTCACTAGCATAATACACCTCGTTCATTTGACAATCGTCCCGATTTTCTCCCCCATTAGGACTCGCTTAATATTCCCTTCTTTAGTTAAATCAAAAATAATAATAGGCAGCCTGTTTTCCATGCAGAGAGTGACCGCGGTAGAATCCATCACCTTAAGCCCTTTTCTCACCACATCAATATGTTTTACGGTTGTAAACCTTTTCGCGCCCTTAAACTTAAGCGGGTCAGCCGTGTATACGCCATCCACCTTTGTCGCCTTAAGGACCACCTGCGCGTTTATCTCTTTTGCCCGAAGCGCGGCAGCGGTGTCTGTCGTAAAATAAGGATTGCCTGTGCCGGCGACAAAAATAACCACCCTGCCTTTTTCCAAATGGCGCATCGCCCGGCGGCGGATATAGGCCTCGGCTACCTGGCGCATCTCAATCGCTGTCACCAGCCTCGTCGGCACCCCTGTTTTCTCCAAGGCATCCTGCAGGGCCATGCCGTTTATTACCGTAGCCAACATTCCCATATAATCCGCCACGGAACGGTCCATATCAAGGCCGTGCGCCTCGACATTTTCAGAACCGCGGAATATATTGCCTCCGCCAAGGACTATCGCGACCTCAACACCCAATTCCCTGATTTCTTTTAACTGACGGGCTATAGAAAAAAGCGTCTTCTGGTCTATGCCATGCCTGGCGGCTCCTTGAAGCGCCTCGCCGCTTAGTTTTAAAACTATGCGCTTGTATATTGGTTTCTTATCCATATTTGTTTGCCAGTTAGCCTGTTGGCCAGTTTGCCAGTTTTTAACTGGCTAACCGGTTAACTGGTAAACCGGCTAACTAATTACCGACCTGAAACCTTACAAACCTGCGGATGACTATATTCTCGCCGAACTTAGCAGTTATCGTATTAAGGTAATCCTTGATTGTCTTTGAAGGATCCTTTACAAACGGCTGTTCTAAAAGGCAGGCCTCTTTGTAAAAGCTATTCAAGTCAACCTGATCCTTAGCCACATCCTGCGGCACGTCTTCTGTTTTTATGTATTTAGGATTTATCGCCGCTATATGCAGTGCCACATCTGAAGCGAATTTCACGAATTCTTCGTTAGAGGCGGTAAAATCCGTCTCAGAGTTTATCTCGACCATCGCGCCCATTTTGCTGTCAAAATGCACATATGAACCGACCCGCCCGGACTTGACTGCGCGGTCGGCCTTTTTAGCGGCTATCTCTAATCCTCTTTTTTTCAAAATCTCCGTTGCCTTACTTAAATCGCCTTTCGCTTCTTCAAGGGCCTTACGGCAATCACCCACCCCCATCGAAGTGGCTTCTCTTAATTTCTTAATTAAATCCAGCGATACGATCATTTCTTAGGCCTCCTCTTTGCCTTAAGATCCGCGGCGGTATCAACTACCTTGGCCTTCAGCAATTTTTTGGAAGCCTTATCATCTGTCCCCGCATCTTTTTCAACCAATTCAATTATTTTCTCTCCGACCTTCTCAACTTCCTGCTCTGTTACCACTATCTCCCGCGTTTCTTCAACTTGCGGCTTAATGGGTTTAACATTAGCCTGGGCTAAATAATCAAGGAAACCCTTCCTGCCTTCGGCTACCGATTCCGCCACAAGCGAGGTGATCATTTTTATCGACTTTATAGCGTCGTCGTTTCCGGGAATAGGATACGTGATCATATCCGGGTCACAATTGGTATCAATAAGCGCGACGATGGGCATCTTAAGCTTTCTAGCCTCGGCGATAGCAGTACTTTCTTTTTTGGAGTCGATGATAAACAGCGCTCCGGGAAGCCGCTCCATATTCTTGATGCCGCCGAAATTCCTCTCCAGCTTATCGTGCTCTTTCATCATAAGCGAGATTTCCTTTTTGGAAAACCCCTGCATGCGGCCGTCTTCCTTCATCTTCTCTATATCCTTAAGCCGCGTTATTGACTTTTTGATAGTAGCGAAATTAGTCATCAGCCCGCCCGGCCAGCGGTGGTCAACAAAATACATCCCGCAAGCCAGCGCCTGTTCTTTTACTGTTTCCTGCGCCTGCTTCTTTGTGCCGACAAAAAGGACCACCTCGCCTTTACGGGCCAGGTCTTTTAAGAAATCACGCGCCTTTTGAAGGAAATCCGCAGTCTTTTCCAGATCTATAATATAGATGGAACTGCGTTTCCCAAAGATATACGGAGCCATCTTTGGATTCCATCGTTTAGTCTGATGGCCAAAATGCACGCCTGCTTCCAATAATTGTTTAATCAATTCTTCTGCCAATGTAAGTCCCTCCTTAATAAAATTGTCATTGCGAGCTGTAGTGACAGCACAATATGCTGTCACTACAATAATTGGTGACGAAGCATCAATCTCTTAACGACTCTGATTTAAATAACAAAAGCCGTATTTTCAAAAAGAAAATACCCCTTTTCACATAAAGTTTAAACACAAATTATAACACAAAAACAACAACTATCAAATAAATTTTTCTTTTTTTCGTCATTGCGAGGAACCCTCGCTTGACATACCAGTGACGAAGCAATCTCGTATTTAAGAACGTGATTGCTTCGTCGCCAGTACAAAACGACAGCTCCTCGCAATGACAAAAACGTTTATTTAGCCCAACCCGCAATATTGAGCATCCTTCACTCCACCCCTAGATTCTGCAGGTTATACAGCCGTTGATATAAGCCGTCTTGCGCGATAAGTTCCTGATGAGTGCCTGACTGAACTATCCTGCCTTTATCAAGGGCGATAATTTTCGTGGCGTTCTTAACCGTAGATAAACGATGGGCGATAACAAATACCGTCCTTCCCTGCATAACTCTATCAAGGGCATCCTGCACCAGGCGCTCTGATTCCGTATCAAGCTGGCTGGTTGCCTCGTCTAAAATAAGTATCGGCGGATTTTTTAACAGCGCCCGGGCGATTGCCAGCCTCTGCCTTTCCCCGCCGGAAAGTTTTGCCCCTCTGTCTCCGATAAAGGTATTATATCCGTCGGGAAGCTTGCTGATAAAATCATGCGCATTAGCCAGCCTTGCGGCATTTTCAACCTTTTCTATTCCCCCGTCTAAATGGCCATAGCTTATGTTTGCCAGTATCGTATCATTAAATAAAACCGTTTCTTGAGTAACTATCCCTATTTTAGACCTTAACGATTGAAAAGAAAAATTCCGGATATCTATTCCGTCGATAAGCACAAAACCCTCTTGTGGGTCGTAAAACCTCGGGATAAGGTCAACCAAAGTGCTCTTACCTCCGCCGCTTGGGCCCACGACAGCAACTACTTCGCCGACATTAACAATCAAGTTTATATCTTTTAAAACCTGATTTTCCTCATATTTGAAAGAAATTTTTTTAAATTCAATGATTTTCTTTATTTGCCCAAGTTCCACAGGCACAGCCGGCTCTCTGACAATAACAGGGGTCTCTAAAATCTCATAAATGCGCACATTAGCGGCCAACGCCTGCTGATTTATGGAATTAACTTGGGATAGCCTTTTTAGCGGACGAATCAAGGAAAACAGCGAACCCAGAAACAACCCCAGCACGCCGAATGAAATCTTGCCGCTGATTACATCCTTGCCTGCCCAGGCAAGGATAAATACGCCGAAAAGCACGCCGATAAATTCTGTCAGAGGATTTAAAAGAAGCGTGCGCTTGATCGCCTTCATTGCCAGCTTGTAATAATTGTAATTCTGTTTCCTGAATTTTTCTATCTCATACCCTTCCATTCCAAAGGCCTTGACAATCCTCACCCCGCTGATTGTCTCGACGAGAAGCGAGTTGATGTCCGCCATGCGTTCTTGAGAATTTTTGGAAATCCCGCGTAAAACCTTGCCTACTTTTATGATAGGAAAGGCAATCAAAGGGCCAAACAATAATGACAAAAGCGCCAGCTTCCAGTGGATATAAAATATAGTAATGGTAAAAATACCCACAAGAAAAGACTGGTAAACCAAGTCTGTAGTCCCGTATGAAAGGGCGTTCTCAACCAATTTCACATCATTGGTAATCCTTGAAATAAGTTCGCCGGCGCGTTTGCGGGAGAAATACTCCAAAGACAGGTTTTGCATTTTCTGATAAAGCTGATCGCGGATATCCCGCACGCAAAGCTGGCCGATTTGTGACATATAATAGGAATAAAAGTAGTTAAATATCCCCTTAAGGAGGAATAAAAGAGGCAAAAATAACACCACTATGCCCAAAAGCTTCATTTGCGGTATAGAATTCAGGACGGAAACCATTACAGCAACTTTGGGAGGCAGGCTTACAGGAAAAATAATCTTGCCGTTGTTAAAGACTTTATCGGTTACAGGCACAATCATAGCTATAGAAACCCAGTCAAAAACGCTGGATATAGCCATATACATGACCGCTAAACCCAAAATGCCCTTATGCGGCTTCAAAAACCTTATAAATCGAATATAATCTTTCATAGCTTTGAAATTATAACAGACTTCTCTATGCACCACAAGCAATTTATTGTCTGAAACCTCGGGGGTTGGATGTTGCTTGACTAGTTGAAACCCCCGAGGTTGGGTGTCACCATCATTAGAAATTCCTCATCGTCATTGCGAGGAGCTTTCTCTTGGCTAAGGCGACGAAGCAATCTCTTTTTTAAAAACGCGATTGCTTCGTCACTTATATGCCAAACGACGGTTCCTCGCAATGACGATGTAGGGATTTTCCCCGTTCACTAACCAGTCACTCTGGCTTTAATGCTTTTTTCTTGCCTTCTTCCTTCCTATATGTTATCTTATTACCTATGCCCAAAATCAACGTAGCCGTCATCGGCGCAGGCCGGCTTGGCTCTGCCCACGCCCGTGTATATAGCGAGTTACCCCATGCTAACCTTATTGGCATATGCGATGTCGAACACTCCAAAGCCGAAAGCATTGCCGCCTCATCTCAAACAAAAGCCTTTTTCTCTTATAACGAGCTTCTCGATAAAGTCCAGGCAGTCAGCATCGCCACCCCGACCAAAGCCCATTTCCAGATTACCAAGGATTTTCTTTTGGCAGGAGTAAATGTCCTTGTTGAGAAGCCATTTACAACAACTTTGCCGGAAGCGGATGAATTGTTAAAAATCGCCAAAAAGAAGAAACTCATTGTTCAGGTCGGCCATATTGAAAGGTTCAATTCCGCTTTTCAGGCAATTAAAGATATCTGCAAAGAGCCTAAGTTTATCGAGGTCCACCGCCTAAGCGGCTTTCCCGGCCGCTCCCTTGACGTGGGCGTTGTCCTTGACCTGATGATCCACGACATTGACATTATCCTCGGCCTGGTAAATTCTCCGGTAAAACGCGTTGAGGCTGTAGGCATAAATGTTTTAACTGAATCTGAAGATATTGCCAATGCCCGCGTAACTTTCAAGAATGGCTGTGTCTGCAATTTAACTGCCAGCCGCATCTCCGACGAGTCAATGCGTAAAATCCGCGTATTTTTGAAAAATACTTATATTTCTCTGGACTATAAAAACGAAGAAGCGGATATTTACCGCAAAGACGGCGATAAAATCAACAAAGAATCCGTCTGGGTCAAAAAAGAAGAACCCTTAAAAAAAGAAATCGCCTCTTTCCTTGAATGCGTCTCCTCTAATAAAAGGCCGCTGGTCTCCGGCAAAGAAGGCCGCGAGGCCTTGCGAATAGCCCTAAAAATCCAAAGTCTTATATGGAAATGATTGCAAAGATAAAACGGATAAGGGGTAAGTGGTAAGCGATAAGGGTTAAGTAAAAAAGAAAAAAGAAATTAGGTTTTGTTTTTGGTTTTTCCTTATCACTTAACCCTTCCCCCTTAACCCTCAAAGTAACCCTACATGATATCAAAGCGAATCCTCATCATCTCCGGCGAACCTTCGGGAGACCTGCAAGCCAGCCTGCTTGCCGCTAATCTAAAGCAACTCGATAACCAAATAGAAATCTACGCCGTCGGTGGAGAGCATTTAAAGAAAACCGGCGCGCAAATTATCCACGACATAAAAGATTTAAGCGTCCTCGGACTTTTTGATGTCCTGCGTAAGCTGGATAAATTCAAAGCCTTAATGCGCTTCATCCTGGAAGAAATCGAACGCTTAAAACCCGAAGCGATAATCTTTGTGGATTTCTCCGGCTTTAACCTGCGCTTAGCTAAAAAAATAAACAACAAAATCAAAACGATTTACTACATCTCTCCTCAAGTCTGGGCATCCCGTCAAGGAAGAGTCGCAACCATCAAAAAATATATTCAAAAGTTGATTGTCATCTTTAGGTTTGAACATGATTTCTACAAAAAATTCGGCATTGAGGCAGAATTCGTCGGCCACCCAATGTTGGACGTCGGACGTCCAACATTGGAAAAACAGAAAGCACTCGCGGAATTCGGCTTAACAGAAACCGCGCCGATCTTCGCTCTTCTTCCCGGCTCAAGAGTCTCCGAAGTAAAAAAGATACTTCCGATAATGGCCAAAAGCGCGTCAATAATCAGAGAAACCATCCCTGAAGCGCAATTTGTAGTGGCAAAAGTCGCGCACATCGACGCAAAAATCTACGAAAAAATATTAGCCAAACAAACGGGTTTGATAAATCAAACCCGTACAGGCATACCGCAACACACCTGTAGGGGCGCCATTTATGGCGCCCGCAATAATACAACAACACACGATGTAGAGGCGCCATTTATCCCGCCCGAAGGCACACGACGACCACCCTGTAGGGGCGTCATTTATGACGCCCGCAATAATGCGACAGCACGCACTGTAGGGGCGCGATTTATCGCGCCCGAAGATAAGCAACTTTCCTATTGCTTTAAACTCATCGAATCCCAACCCTACGACTGCATCAACGTAGCGGACTTCGTCCTGGTCGCCTCCGGCACCGCGACTTTAGAAACTGCCATTATGGCCAAACCAAATGTGATTATCTACAAAATGGGCCTGCTTAATTATATGCTTTATCGGCCGATGATAAAAGTGCCTTATATAGGAATGGAAAATATTGTGGCAGGAAAAATGCTAGCTCCGGAGTTTATCCAGTTTAAAGCCAAGCCCAAAGTAATTGCCTCAACTGTCCTGAATATTTTTATGAATAAAGAAAGGCTGGATGAATTACAGAAGGATTTTAGAGAATTAAAAGAAAGGCTGGGCCCACCCAACGCCCCTCTTCGCGCCGCAGAATCAATCTTATCATTCCTGAAATAACCTCTTCCCGCGGCCCCGCTATTGTAGTGGCGGCACAGTGTGCCGCCACTAAAGAAAAACCCTCCCTATCTTGACTTTTAGGCGCAAAAGTAGTATATTGGCAATTATGAGAAAAGAGATTAAGCTTTTGGAAAAATACTTTTCTGGCCTGCAGGATGTTAACGCGGCTTTTTTGTTTGGCTCCCATGCCAAAAAAACAGCAGGAAAGATTTCAGACTGGGATATCGGAGTTTATTTTAAACCCCGTACCCCGGGCAATACGGAATACGAAGAAACAAACAAACGCTATCCTTTAGAAAATAAAATCTGGAATAAACTGGTTGATATATTAAAAACCGATAATGTTGACCTTGTTGTTTTAAACCGCGCCCCTTCAAATATCGCGGCTAGCGTCTTAAGCAGCGGCATCCCGCTATCTATCAAAAATAGAAAGCTTCTATGGGACTTTATCATCTTGACAATGCGCCAAGCAGAAGACTATAGAGATTTCGTAGATAGCTATTACGCGATTTCCCAGCGTTCGTCTTCCTTGAACCCCGCGGATAGGGAAAGATTAAAGAAAATCGTAGATTTTATAGAACAGGAAATGACGTCATGCGGATATTTTTCTAAATTTGCTTTTTCTGACTATCAGGATGCCCACAAACGCAGGGACATAGAACGATGGGTGGAAAATCTAATCAATTCGGCAATTGACGCGGGAGAAATCATTTTAGCTTCGGAAAAGAAAAAAATCCCCGATTATTATAAAGATGTTTTTATCCAGTTGGGATTACTGCCTCAATTTAAAGGTATGGATGTTGAGAAGTTTACCGGCTGGGTAAAATTGCGCAATATACTCGCTCACGAATATCTGGATATAAAATGGCAGCGTATAAGTGATTTCATCAAAAGCTGTCTGCCTCATTTTACCGCCTTTTTGGCAAATACCAAAAAATTCCTTAGGTAATTTGTAAAATCCTCACATCGTCATTGCGAGGAACCCTTAATTGACATGTCTGTGACGAAGCAAACCCACTTTTAAAGCATATACGATACCGCTAATCCACCGTCTACGACGCCGCCGGACGGCTCTTCTCAATCACGCACAAGAAGGCCTTAAACTCCTGCGGCGTTTCTTCAACGAACTCCTCTTGAAGCCTGAAGAAATTCACCTCACAGATTACCGCCTCATCCGCGATTTTTCCGCTGTTGCCCATCAAATAACACGCGGACATAAACTCAATCATCCGCTGGCTTGACGGCAAAATCCCGGCTATCATCATCTTCTGCAATTCTGATGCTTCATCAGTAACGTTAATTCCCCTTAACACATTCAAATCCGGCATCTTAAAATTGAGAAGCGGACTGCTCGCCTGTATCTGCGTAGCCATATTGATGTAGCGAAAGTCAATGCCGCCGGGCGCCACTGATGAAGAGGCGTTTTGGTTTGCCTGTTCTGAACCGGCTAACTGGTTAACCGGCGAACTGGCTAACTGCCCTGCCGGCGAAGAGGCGGCGGGATTAGTTTTACTTAGCCGCACCAGAACAGGGCGATTTATAGAAATAATTATTGTGGTTACCTGTTCAGGACTATCATACCTGGAAATATATAATTTATCCTGTTGTTGTATTAAACCTTCGAGTGTGCCTAATTTTATCTGTCTCTTGCTATCTTCATCTAAACCTTCCCGATTGAAATATATTGATAAATCCTTCTCGGGTTTAGACAAGACTAATCGTATACTCACTTGTCTGCCACTTCCAACTATAGGAGTTACATACGCCATAATTTCTTGCGCAGTCCTCGCAACCGGCGAAGAGGCCAAGACTTGTTTGCCGGCGGCAAAGGGAGATAATCTAATATGTGGATATACTCCTATCGCCCTTTTTGTACCGTCTGGGGCATCAGTTGTTTCCACTCTGCAAGACAGCTTACCGTCTTGGCTCTTTGCGGCAATTTTCCTAAGATTATCTTTCACCCGCTCCTCATTGGCGATATTAACATCTACCGGAACTCCGACAGTAGGTTCAACCCAAAGTATTAATAAAGCAGGAACACTGCCCGCATTAATCATTTCAATTATATATTTAGCCACTTCGTCCACATCACCGATTATCTCTTGAACTGCAGTTACCGGAGAAGAGGCGGCTGGCGCAGGCAATTTTTTCATTGCATCCTGCCATGAAATATTGGTCTGGCCGCGGACAATTTTATGTGCAGATTCTCCACTATCGCTGTCTCCAGGATACCAAGTAATACGGATGTTATCGGCATCATGCCTCACAACGTACAGTATACCTGCACGTAAATTTGTAGCTCGGTCATTCAATATATATTTATCCCCGATTAAACCATCTCGACTTGTATACGGACCAGATTCTACCAAAGAATAATTATTCGGATTTACCGGCGAAGAGGCGGGTTGTTGGTTTGCCGGTTTGCCTGTTTCTCTGTTGGCCTGTTCTGAACCGGCTAACCGGTTAACCGGCGAACTGGCTAACTGCCCTGCCGGCGAAGAAGCGAAGCCCCTCTCCAAAATGCCCGCAACCTTTTCAAAGAATTCCCTTATATCGCCTTGCGCGTTTTCAGCTGTATCCTCGCTGGCTATTAACACGACTTTACGCCTATCGGATACTAAAGACTGCGCTGTTCCAATGGCCTGTGCCTTCAATAGATTGCTATCATAACCCACAGGTTTTGGCTGGCTGTATTCGCCTGCCATTAGGTAAGTTGAAAACCACATATCCCTGCCTGCGGAGATATTCTGGTGATAAGAATGATTCTTATCCGGGCCTTCACCTAATTTAGAAGGCATCTTAAGCATATCGGTAAAAATTCTAAACCTCATGCCCTCAAGAATACTCCTTAAACCGGGGCTCATCCTGCCATAAGAAGTAACCTCCGCGGCCTCGAAACCCTGGCGGTTTAACAATATCTCCATTATTGCCGCGTAAACCGCGGGCGCGTCATTCATAGTAAAGCCCATTTCCCTGACTTCTTCCGCGACCTCTCGCGCGGTAATAATCCCAGCTTGAATTAGTGGCCCGTAATACAGCTTTAACGATTTGAAATCAGCGCTTTTCCAATCAGCCGGCACTTGAACATCTTCTCCCGACGGCAAAGCTTGCATTACTTCTCTTGTAGCCTTCTTATATCCTTCTACCGCAGGCTGGTCCACAAAACAAATATCCCAAAGATACCCTACCACCCCAACCGCCCTTTGTAACCCAAGCATCAGCCCGCCTATGGAAGCGGCGTCATCAACATCTATCTCAAATACAGGATAACCTTCAGCCAACAGATAATCCCACAACTCTTGATTAACCTTTCTTCCTGCCAAATTAATCCTGATGAAAACCCTGTCATTTCTATCCACAGGTTTTAATTCACCGGGTGAAAACCTCTCGCCATAAAATAGGCTAATGCCCTTGCCGTCTTTACCTAAGGATTCTTCGACTAACTGTTCTGTCCAAAGCGGTATATCTCTTAACGCCTCATCCACAAACATTGTAACTTTGTCTTTCTTCCCTTTAGACGCCATATTATACAAGAAGGCGCCAAGTTTAAGAAAAACATCATCTTCCATCTTTTTTTCATTCATTGCCTTAGCTTTTGTAAGTGTATCAACTAATATTTCCGGCGCTGTAATTGCCAAAGGTAAAAGGAAAATATTAGTAGTGGGAGAGGTAAACCTTCCTCCTATATCTCCTTTTCCGTTAAGCTGTATCTCTCTTTGTTTATAATCCCCGGTATCCATAGGCGAACCTTTATCCGTCACCACCCACATATGCTCTTTGACATCCATTGAAAAATGAGCAAATAGGCCTTCAAAATATTTTTTATGCGAAACTGTCTCCTGCGTTGTGCCGGATTTACTGATAGGTATCACTAAAGTTTTCTCCAGCGCCGCTTCCCGCGAACCGGCATCTGCAGTTATTTCATCAAGGATTTCTTTTATTGCCGCGGGGTCCGTGGTCCTCAAACTGTAAATTTTAGTTTTCGCGTCCGGGCTCTCAAAAGTGCTCTTAACTACCTGCACGCTTAAGCCCGAACCGCCCATACCGCAGAAAATCACATACTTATATCTATCCCTGATAATCCTGCCATCAGCTAAAACATTATCAAGAATTTGACGATGAGTTAATATCCAATCTAAATTAGGCATAGTCCAACCAAGTCGATTTTCCACAATGCCGCGTTTTTCATCAACCTCAAAACCAACCCTCGCCATTCTTGGGTTTGCCGCTTTTGCGTCAGCTATGTTCAGGCCATACATAGCCCTCACTTGATTCTCAAACTCTCTCAATCTCGCGAATCCCTCCGCCCCAAGAAAAGATTCAATTTGCCGTATCGTTACCGGCGAAGAGGCGGGTTGTTGGTTTGCCAGTTGGCCAGTTGACCTGTTGGCCTGTTCCAAACCGGCTAACTGGTTAACCGGCGAACTGGTTAACTGTTCCACCGGCGAAGAAACTACGCCGGCTTCCTTCTCAATAACCTCTTCTTTGCCCCTGCCTAAAGCCGCATAGACATCATCAGGAATCGCCTCCAGCAAGTCAACAACTTCTGCCTGCGGCATTGCCTGCGGCTTGGATAAATCAACACCTATTGGCGGAAGGCCATGATCCATCAGCCATTTATTTATTAAGGCGATTTGATTTGCAGGCGGCGTGAAACTGCGTAATTTAGCGATATCATTCTTCTCCA
>CAKKQA010000101.1 GCA_919901925.1 Omnitrophica bacterium GWA2_41_15
GTAAAAACAGAAGACAAATTATAACAAGAAATTGGCCTTTGATCAGAACTTTCTGCGATTTTCGCAGTGGTATAGGAAAGTGTTTTATACTTTCCTGTACCATAAAAACATACGGGCTTATTCTTCGCCTCATCATAAACCTCCTTTATTTGCATCAAAATGAATACGCGTCGAGCACATACTGCTGGACCATGCGGTGGGTGTTAAAGAATGACGCGTTTATCGCGATAGAATGGCGCATTACATTGAGCCAGTTATGGTAGTATTTATAAAAAGTAGGGGTGATTATTTTTTCTAATTTTTCATAAAGAGAGTTGGCGTTTTCAACGCCGGCGCTTGAAGTGGCCTGATCAGGGCCGATTGCCCATCCGGTAAGCCCTTCGATACAGCCCTCGATCCACCAGCCATCCATAACACTGAAAGAAGGCACTCCATTATGCGCGGCTTTCATGCCGGATGTGCCGGATGCCTCATTAGGCTTCTGCGGGGTGTTCAGCCACAAATCAACGCCGGAAACTATTTTTAAAGCCATGTCCATATCGTAATCTTCGAAATAGACAATCTTGATTTCATTTTTCAATTGTTTGGAAATGGAAACTATCCTTTTAATCAGCTCTTTGCCATGCCAATCGTGCGGATGGGCCTTGCCGGCAAAGATGAATTGGATTTTTCCGGTATTTTTAGAGATGCTTACCAGCCGGTTTATGTCGGAAAAAACCAAATCCGCCCTTTTATATGCCGTAGCCCGGCGGGCAAAACCGATAGTGAATGTTTGATAATCCATTCCCGCGCCGCTTTTTTGGTTGGCCAAATCTATAAGCTGCCTTTTAGCTTCGAGGTGCGCGTTCCAGATTTCATCAGGAGGGATACTTAAGGCATATCTTAGGCTATAGGAGTCATTGCTCCAGCCGGGGATGTATTTATCGTAAAGCTTTTTAAAACTTTCGCAAACCCAGGTTAAAGAATGGACTCCGTTAGTTATAGAGCTTATCTGATATCCCGGGAACATATTTCGGGAAACCTTGCCATGTTCCTTAGCCACGCCGTTTACTAATTTGCTGAAATTAAGGGCGAGAAAAGTCATATTCAATTTATGCTCGCCGCCGTATTTACGCAAAAAATCAAAAGGGACTAATTCCCCTAACACATTTTTTACCAATTCATAAGAAAACTGGTCGTGGCCAGCGGGGACCGGCGTGTGAGTGGTGAAAATACAATGTTTCCTTATTTCCTCGATATCGATAGATTCATAGCTTCCTTTTTTCTTTTCATTAATAAGCTCTAATACCAGCAAACTGGCGTGGCCTTCGTTCATATGGTATTTACTTATACCGCTGTATCCCAGTTCTCTTAACATACGTAAACCGCCGATGCCTAAAATAATTTCCTGCGCCAGGCGGTATTTCTCGTCTCCGCCGTAA
>CAKKQA010000102.1:0-35517 GCA_919901925.1 Omnitrophica bacterium GWA2_41_15
TGGCCATAGAGATGTTCGTATCTGGTTGTGCCGTCGTCTAATTTTAGTTCACGGCAAAGGCCGCATTCACAAAGCAGCTTAAGTGTCCGGTAGATAGTAGCATTTCCTATGGTTGAATATTTCTTTTGAACAATTCTATAAAGTTCATTGGCGGTTAGATGTTTATCTATGTTTAAGAAGATATACAATATTTCTCTTCTCTGTTCGCTGTGTTTAAGATCCTTGATAGCAAGATAATCTTCGAATATTTTTTCTTCTTTTTCCCAGGCCATAGAAATCTATCCGTATACTCCTGATAATGAAAATCGTTATCAAACGATAACAGAATAAAGATTACTTGTCAAGTAATCTTTCCATAGCTATTTTTTCTGGATGACAACTGACCAATAATCCGCGCTTCTTTTTTGCGCGATAATTTTATGCCCCTCGGCCTTTACTGAACCCGGGACATTTTCAATCGGGGCTCCGTCATCAAGCCATATTTCCAAAACCTCTCCGGATTTTAATTTGGCAAGCTCTACTTTGGTTTTCACGAAATTAAGCGGGCAAACTACTCCCCGAAAATCTTTTACCGCTGCCGGCTTGACCTCGAGTTGATTATCTTGCGAAGGATTTAATCCACCGCGGACAACCGATGGCAGAGCTGGCGCCTTGAAATTAAAAGAATTATCCATTCCATCATAGAGCGCTTGAATTGCCTGCGCTAAATCATACGCCTCGGATTCATTTTCCCCTAAAACAGGATAATCTTTACGCTGGGCAGCTGCAACAATACCCTTAAAATGCTGCGCAACCAAACCTGTTTCAATAAAATATTTAATGAACGCCTCGTAAACTTCCTCTTCGTTTTTGGGATCAACTCCTTTAGCAATAAGCAGCGCCCTGCTTGAGTAAAACACAAGTTCACTTAACAATTTTTGTTTGCCGCCTTTGCCCGCTAAAGAAAGCTTATCCGTTGTTGCTTTTATATTGTTTAAATCCATTTCCAGAAGGTCAAAGAATCCGGCAGAACATTCTCCTGCCCCGCGGTCAGCCAGAGAAAATACCTTATCCGCATCCCAATCAAAATAATAGTTTTTGTCTTCTCCAAAGCCGGGGATATCTTTATAGCGGCTGCAAATTTGCCTTAGGTCTTCCTTTCCTTCTTTTGCGATATACTCGCGAAAACTTTTAAACTTTCCCGCATTAGATAAATATGTGCCGAGAATAACTTTTACCAACGAAGGAAGGTCCCTGGCAGGCACTTCACCTATTTGTTCGGCAAGTTTTGTCCGGCCGTCGTGGACAACTGCCCCGGCAAACACATTGTAAGCCGGATATAAACGCCCATCTTTGCGTAAGACTTTTCCGGAAAAACCCAAGTCTGCCGCCGGATGCTGTCCGCAGGAATTGGGACAGCCGGAGATGTTAATCTTAACCTCCCCTATCTTGTCCAAATCCAAGCCGGAAGCCAGCAAATCTTTTATCAAGGCCCTTGCCGCCTGCCGGGATAAACAAATCCCAAGCTGGCAAGTAGCCGCGCCGGCGCAGGACAATATATTGCCGTAAATAACCGGCTGATTAAAATTTTTAAAAGTACCTCCGAGAAAATTATACACATTCCCTAAGTAGGCCATGGGCATATTTCTCAATAAAATATTCTGCCCCCTGGCCATCCTCAACACATCGTCCCCGAAGGCTTTCAAGAATTGCGCTAATTTCGATGTTTGCTGGCAAGAAATAAAACCTAACTCTATCGGAACCAACACAGAATACAAGCCATCCTGTTTTTGAGATTTTACGAAACGGGCCTTCCACAATGAAAAGTTGTCAGCATCCCGGAATTCTTCCTCTTGAAGGCCGCTAACAGAAAAATTATTCTCAACCACAGCCGCATCCAACGGCTGAAAACCTTCTTGTTTAATTTTTGTGTATTCTTCAAAGAATTTCTTCTTAAATTCTTCTTCGCCCAGGCTATCCCACAAGAAACGTATGCGGGCGGCGTGTTTATTCTTACGATTGCCATACTTGAAAAAGACATTTTTGAGGGCTTTGGCTATCGGGTAAACCTCTTTTTCCTCGACGAAATCAAATAAAAGCCTGCCCACTGCGGATTTTGCGCCTAAACCGCCGGCAACATAAACCTTAAATCCTTTTACGCCATTTTTTATCTTGGCTATAAAACCGAGGTCCGCGATAGTAGCATACCCCTTGTCTTCACTGGAGCCCGAAAAGGCTATCTTATATTTTCTGGGCAGGTTCCAGGAATCGCTCTCTGCAATAAGCCTGGTAGTTAAAGCAAAAGGATATGGAGAAACATCAAATTCTTCTTGCGGGTCAATTCCGGCATCGCCTTCAACTGTGATATTCCTTACTGTGTTGCCGCCGCCGCCTCTGGTTGCCAAGCCTATATCCTTTAATTCCCTGATCACAGAAACTATATCATCAAGCTTCACATAATGAATTTGCAATTCCTGACGTGAAGTTATATGCAGGTCGCTAACGCCGTATTTTGAAGCAATCATACCAATCTGCTCAAACTGCCCGGGAGTAACTGCCCCAGCCGCGCACCTAATCCTAACCATATAGGTATCATGTTCGCGCTGTTCGTAAACGCCGAAAGGGACACGATGGGCCTTCAATTCCGTTGCCGAGGCTGCGCCTTTCTTGTATTTATTTATTAGCTCTTCAAGCTGGTTAATTTCTCCGCCTAAATTAGTCGGCAGGCTATATGCTTTCATTATCAACCACCTCCAAATCTACTGGTTCAGCCTTCCGGCTTTTTATCCTAAACACCTTTACTTCTTCTTTTTCCCCGGCTAAAGAAACTATTGTATATAAGATATCCGGATCATAAGCTAATTTTATATCCTCTTGGGACGGCCGGGCAGGCGAGGCCGGATGGCTGTGATAAACCGAACATATCTCTAACCCCTTTGCCCGGGCATCCCGCATTGCCGCAAATTGCTCTTTGGTGTCAAAAGAAAAATGCTCATTGCTCTTATCTACATTAGCTAATGCGTAAACTTGAGTTATTATACCACTACTGCCGGCAAGATATCCACAACATTCAAGCGGCGCTTCTTTTTTTGCGTGAGCGATTATGGTGTCAAGAATGTGTTTTTTTATTTTCATATGCGTATTATCGCGTCACTGCGAGGAACCCTCTTTTTAGAATTGGTGACGAAGCAGTCTGAAGGCGAATTCTGGATTGCTTCGTCGTCCAACATTGTAGGGGCGGCACACAGTGCCGCCCCCTACCCGCAATGACGCAAAGGTTATGCTTTTTTCTTCAGGTCGCAAGCTGGTTCTTCTTCATCGCGCAATTCCTTAATTGACGGATTCTTGCCGCATATAGGGCAAGACGGGTTTCTTTTAAAAGCCACCTCTCTGAATTTCATCCGTAAGGCATCAAAAATAAGCATCCTATTTACAAGAAGGTCACCCTTGCCGATCAAAAACCTCAAGCATTCGGCGGCCTGTATTGTCCCCAGCATACCGGCGACTGCCCCAAGGATCCCTGCCTGCGAGCACGTCGGCACCGCGCCTTTTGGAGGCGGAGCAGTAAATACACAGCGATAACAAGCCTCTCCCGGCTTATATGTCATAGCCTGCCCGTCAAAGCGTAATATCCCGCCGTGAGAAAACGGTTTAGCCGCTAATACGCAGGCATCGTTAATAAGGAACTTGGCCGCGAAATTATCAGTGCCGTCTATAATAAAATCATACTCTTTAATAATATCCCGGATGTTATCCGCGTAAACTCTCTCTTGATACGTGCTTACTTTAACATCTGGATTAATCGCTTTAATTTTCTCTTGGGCTGAAATCACTTTTGGCTTGCCCACATCAGGGCTAAAATGAATGACCTGGCGCTGTAAATTCGACAACTCTACATTATCACCATCAACTAAACCAATAGTGCGCACTCCTGCTGCGGCAAGATATAATGCCGCAGGCGACCCAAGCCCACCCAAGCCAATTATCAGGGCTTTCCCTGCCAAGATTCTTTCCTGGCCCTCGACGCCAACCTCGCTTAAAATAATATGCCGGCTGTAGCGCTCTATTTGTTCTTCGCTTAGATTCATCGTACCCTCCCCAAACTCTGCTCTATATCCGCGATTAAATCTCCGCTATCCTCAATGCCAACGGAAAGCCTAATCATCGTATCCTTTATCCCCATCTGAAGTTTTGTCTCATCATCGTATTCGCAAAAGATGGTCGACGCTGGATGCAATATAAGCGTCCTGTTGTCATGGAGGTTGGTGGCTTTTCTAATAAGTTTCAGCCCATTCATAAATTTAAAGCACTGTTCTTTCGATCCCAAATCAAATGTTAAAACAGCGCCCGGCTTATCAGCGAATTGCCTGCGGGCAGTTTCATAATACGGAGAATCCTTTAGGCCGGGATGATTTACAGACTTAACCTGGCCAGGCTTATTTAAAAATTCAGCAATCTTAAAAGTATTCGCGCAAGAAGCCTCCACGCGCAAAGGCAGTGTCTCAAGCCCTAAACTTTGCAAATAGGCGTTGTGCGGCGACATACACGCTCCTATATTCCTATACACTTCGCGCCTTAAGCGGTTGATAAAAGCAAAAGGCCCATACTTAACTACGTCGCGCTTGAGCTTAGGGTTTCTATTCCAATCATAAAGCCCGTGGTCTATAATCACCCCCCCGATAGACGTCGCGCCCCCGGAAATCCATTTTGTGCTTGAGATGACCTCAATATCAACTCCGAATTCCTTAGCCGAGAAAACATACGGCGGGGTCATTGTTGTATCCGCGATAACCAATACGCCTTTAGATTTAGCGGCTTCGGACAGAGCTTGGATGTCCACTACTTCAAGCTGGGGATTAGTGATTGTCTCTAAGAAAATAGCCCTTGTTCTCTCATCAATAAGTTTAAGCGTTTCTTTGGCATTAGTCAAATCAGCATAACGCGCCTCTAATCCCCAATCCTTCAAGGTCTGCTCAAACAAAGAATAAGTATTGCCGAAAAGGTGTTTACTGGTGATGATATTATCGCCTGTCTTGGCAATCGTAAGAATGGTGTTTGATATCGCCGCCATCCCGGAAGAAAGCGCGATTACTCCTCTAGCATCGGTGACCGCCCTTATCCTCTGCTCAAAATGCTCTACCGTAGGGTTGCTGATACGCGAATACATATGCGCAGGCTTCTTCCCGGCAAAAGCAAGCTCTAAATCCTCGGCGGTCTTGAATTCAAATGTCACGTTGTCATAAACAGGCATATGCAAAGAGCCGTGCGGGTCTTCTTTTAAAAATTTTGTGTGTAAAATTTTGGTGATAAAGTTCAGATTTTTCATAATATCTCCCTAAATTAAGCCAATCATTGTAGGGACAGCACAATGTGCTGTCCCTACACTCATACCCCTCCGCCCATGAAATACAGGAAATCAACTTCGTCGCTGTCTTTCACAAATGTTTTATCCGTATCCGCCTTATCCACAAAGCAGCCGTTTAACTGCACTGAAACCATTTCCGCAGACTCTACCTTGGCGATCTTAAGCAATCCAGCGATTGACAAATCCGTTACGGATACTTCCTGTTCTCTGCCGTTAATCTTAATCTTCATAATCCGATTCCTCTCTTCCTGCTAATCGCTCACCTTGGCTTTAACTATAACTGTTACTTCAGGATAAAGCGGGTCATTGCTTTTTATCGTAACATCCCTGATTACTTCGCCTGTTTTCACGTGAGGGCTTAATAAATCCAAAATCACATCCAACTGGGCCGCCTCGCCGGGTTTTATTTCTGCCTGCCAGCCTGCCGGCGCGCCTTTAGTTTCAAAATATGGGCTTTTGACGCCGTGAACATCCAATGCCACAATAGTGCATGGGCAAGATGTCCTTAAATCTTTAATTACCAAATTTTCTTTTCCTTTATTAAACACCTTGAAAGTTTTGTTGGACTTGCCTTGCTTTTTGCTTACATCGCCGAAATCAAAGGATACCGGATCTAAAACAACCTGCGGCCTGTTTTCTCCTGCCTCGGCTATTATTTTTCTCTCTACGCTGGCTTTTATTTGGGGGTCTGTTATTATCTTTACGGTAAATTTATTTCCTAATTTGTAAAAAATATCTTCTTTGCTTACGCCGGTATCTATAAGAGCGTCTATGTAACCTTTTATCTGTTTTGCTTCGGGGCAGGCACACTGGGCAAAAGGCTCACTGCAATTACAGCATTTTATCTTAGAATAAATTTGCGCCTTTAAATCTTCTGTTTCGTTTGCTTTTACCGCCTGACAAAGAAATAATAAACAAAAAACAGCTAACCCTGCCAAACACTTCTTAAGGCTAATTTTCATATTAGATCCCCTCTCCTTGCGCTACCTTGTTAATAAGACGAGCCTCTTTATCAAACCAAACCTCATCTAAAAATTCACCCTTGATATACGCCTGCGTCATTAAAGATTGCGGCGATTTAAAAACCTTATCAGCCGTATCCGCTTCCACAACCTTGCCATAATATAAAAAGACAACATAATCCGCCAGCCTTATTGCCTGCTGGATATTATGCGTCACGACGACAATCGTGTAACGCTTCTTTAATTCAATCAGCTTTCTCTCTATGCGTTCAGCCGAAAACGGGTCAAGCGCCGATGTCGGCTCGTCGCCTAAAATAATCTCCGGCTCTATCGCCAGGCCGCGGGCAAGGCATAAACGCTGCTGTTGGCCTATGGAAAGTTTCGCGGCGTGAGCGTGCAACCTGTCTTTAACCTCATCCCAGAGGCTGGCCTCTTTTAAATAGTGTTCAACCAAACCTTCGAGTTTTCCTTTACCTAAATGATTATGAATCTTTAATCCATAGGCGACGTTCTCAAATATGGACATCGGCAAAGGAAAAGGCTTCTGGGGAAGAAGCCCCATCTTCTTGCGCAAGGAGTAAACATCTACCCCTTTGTCATAAATGTCCTGCCCATCAACAAAAACTTCGCCTGATATTATTATGTCATCATTTAATTCCAGCAGGCGGTTAAATACCTTTAGCAATGTTGACTTCCCGCAGCCTGACGGCCCGATAATAGCCGTAATCTTGCGCGCGGGGATTTCAATTGAAACATCATTCAACGCCTGATGCTGGCCGTAAGAAACGCTTAAAAGATTAGTGCGAATAGGATTATTCATAGTTTTACCCTGTCATTGCGAGGAACCCTCGCTTGGCATGATGTGACGAAGCAATCTCATTCTTTAAAACGGGATTGCTTCGTCGCTGTAGTCAAACGAAAGCTCCTCGCAATGACGATATGCTAGATGTAAATATGTCTATTCTACCTTAAAACATTCTGCTGAAAACGCTTTGTTAGTATGCGGCTAAAAATGCTGATAAAAAGAATAACCAACATCAAAACCAACGCCGAGGTATAACCTCTCTGCTGGACTTCAGGGAAGGGCGTGCCCAGCTGATAAAATATCGCTAAAGGAAGCGTGGCCACAGGCCTGAATAAAGACGTCGGCAATGAATCGGTGTATCCGGCAGTAAACATTACTGCCGCGGCATCTCCTATTCCCCGCCCGAGGCCGATTAGTATTGCCGTGAGTATTCCCGGAAATGCCTGTTTAAAGATAATCCGAAAGGCGGTTTCAAAACGGGTTGCCCCTAAAGACAAAGATATCTCCTTAAGTTCAAGAGGAACCATTTTAAGAATGCTGTCCGCGGCCCGGGTCATAATCGGTAATTCCAGAAATGCAATTGTTATAATTCCTGCCAACAACGATGAGCGCATATGAAAAAAAATCATAATGATAAAACCGAACGCGCCATACACGATTGACGGAATTCCCCATAAAACATCAAAGGAAAACCTAATCAAAGTAGCAAATCTCGAATTTTTCTTAAGATACACGTTGATAAATAAAGCTACAGGGATACCTATTAGTCCGGCTAAGAACGTAGCTCCTAATGCCAGATATACCGAACCAAGTATAGCATTTAATATCCCCCCTCCCCCTTCTGCATAAGATCCCCTTAATGGCTGGTGAGTGAGCATTTTTAAATTTAATCCGGGCAGGCCTTTAATAACAATCGTTGCCAGCATAATCAAGAATATCAAAACAACCGCCGCGCATACCGTATGCATGACAATTTTAAAGGCCTTCTCCTCAATTATTCTTTTATTGATTTTAGACATATGATTTTTCGATCCTCAATAAAATAAACCAGGCACCTATGTTGAAAAAAACCGTAACAGCCAACAAAATCAACGCCGCAAGCAATAATGCGGAATCATAAAGAGGGATAGACATCATCTCTCCGTAATTATTGGCAATAAGAGCTGGCAGGGTATATGCCGCGTCAAATAAAGAATGCGGAACCTTGATAACATTGCCCACAACCATAAGCACAGCGATGGTTTCACCAAACGCCCGCGATAATCCAAGTATGATAGCGGCGATAATTCCCGCGCCTGCTTTTTTAACCACCACATATTTGATAGTCTCCCACTTGGTGGCGCCTAAGGCTAAGGAAGATTCCCTTGTCTCTTGAGGGACGCTGTTGACGACTTCCTCCGCCACTTGCGCCATCGTCGGAAAAATCATTATGGCTAAGACGATTCCGGCGGACAATACGCTATAGCCGGTAAAATTATCCGAGCGAAAGAACGGAATAAAACCTAAAAACTTTTCACAAAAAGGCTTTAAGCCGTTACCCACAAAAGGGACAATAACCAAAATCCCGAAGACGCCGAATATTACAGGGGATATCCCCGCCAATAAATCAAGGACAGGTTTAATTACGCCTCTGATTTTTTTATGGGCATACTCCGCCAGAAAAATCGCGGTCAACAAGGATGCCGGGACAGCCAAAAATATTGCTACTACCGTCACCCAGATAGTCCCCATAATAAAAGGCGCGAAACCGAAATTTCCCCGTGAAGGATGCCAGTCAACAGAAAACAATAATTCAGCCAGCGGCTTATTCTTTAAGATGGTGCTAGACTTAAAAAATAATCCGCCGAAGATAAAAATAACCAATAAGCTTACCGCGCATGCCAGAAAAAACATCGCGTGCTTAGCTAAAATGTCTTTTATTGTTCTTTTTGTTAACATATCGAATCACTCATCTGTCATTGCGAGGAACCCTCGCTTGACATATCAGTGACGAAGCAATCCCGTTTTTCCGCCTACGTGCTTCGCACTACGGCGGATCCACCGTAGCTCGTAAGAGCGAAGGTGGAAAAAACGAGATTGCTTCGTCGCCACGTCTTGACAATAGCTCCTCGCAATGACACATCACAAAGATTTAACAACCTCTTCTCTTTCCTGCGCCGTCATGGAAAGGCTGGCGCCGACCTCATCAACAATCTTAGTGCCTTCCTCGGAAAGCGCGAAACTAATAAACTCCTTAACCAACCATTCTGGTTTACCTTTGACGAAAAAATAATTCTTTCTCGTCGCAGGATATCGCTTTGCCCTGATTGCTTTTATTGCTTCATCCCGCGTTGTGTATACTTCATCTTGATCCGCAATGCCGTTTTCATTAGAATCTATCGGGGCTAATCTAACTCCCGCAGCCACCTGCCCTTCGCGGGTGAAAACATAGCTGAAGTTATTGTAACCAATACCTGCCGGGTCTTTTTTCACTGCCTCAAGCAACCCGGGATCGCCGTAAACCCCGATTCCCCTAAGGTCATCCTGCTTCTTCCCTAAATATCCTGCCCAGGCCGCTGCCGCGCCGCAGGAATCAGAACGGGTATAAAGATGTAGCGGCTTATTTACATTACCTGCTGATACTTGATCCCAAGTAGTAATTGACCCGCTGACATAAGAATCAAAAAAAACATCCTTCTTTATTCCCGTTTTAAGAATTCCTTCTAACGCCGGATTTTTTTCATTGACTACGGCAAAAACCGCGTCATGTAAAACATAAACCGGGGTTATCCCTTTTTTAATTTCCGAGGGGTCAGGTTCGCGCGAAACCATTCCTATATCAACTAATCCGGCAATCGCGTCAGCCGCGCCTTTTCCAGCGCCTCCCGCAGAAATATCAATCTTAACATTTGGGTATTTCTTCTGAAACGCGTCAGCCCAGGCTACGGCTGTCGGATAAATTGCCCAGGCGCCGGAAAGCGTTATTGTGCCTTTATGCTCATTCTCTTGAGCAAAAGCAACATTGTTTGACAATTTTAAAAAAGTTATGGCTAATAAAAAGATGATTATCTTTTTCATATTTTCTCCCCAATTAAAATTTTATGTTCCAGTCAATTTGAAGTACCTGCGCGGCCGCACGGCCACCCCCGCTTGACTTAGAAAGGCTCCGGCCATAGTAGTAATCTAAAGTCAACGAAGTATTTTTACCAAGGCCAAAATCAAACTGTGTTTCAATAGCCTGATCATTAGTCTTTCCTGAATATCGGGAAGAATCCGGAAAGATATCCAGCCAGGCATCCCGGCCTAATTTTGAATAAATAATCTTCGCCTGCCACTTTTTCCAATCTTCGATTTTCGCGTCACCGAATTTCAGGCCAAAATCATAACCGTCTCTACCGGTCGCGCTTCTGGGCAGACTAAAATTATAGATATAGTCGCCAAATAACACGGCATAAGGAACCAACCCGCCAAACGGCTCCTTAAAGCTTAATTCCAAAGAAGGTTGAAAAGAATTATAATTGTACTTATATTGGCTTCCTGTCGTCAAGCTGTTGGTCGAGCTGGAAGATGAAAACTTCGCCGCTCCTTTAATACTCGTAAAAACGTTGACTGCCAACGCCGACTTGAGGTTGATCTTATCATTAATCGCAATGCTAACGCCCGGCTGGGTTACCAACATAAACACCTGCTTATCGGTGCGCGCATCGTTTCTTAAAACATTGAGCAACTCGTTCCAAAATAAACTGGTCTTGGAATTAAGTTTATAATCAAAGCTGATCCCTGCGCCTTCAGGATTTATATCTGTATCCCAAAATACATCCGTCGGCCGCCAAATTGTATCCGGAAACTTTCCACCGATGAGCCTTAACCCTTTAAAGGGCGTATATTCTCCATAGGCATAATTTAAGACCACGCTTTTGGCGGAGTCCGGAGTATTACTCTGCTTAGGGTCAGTGCCCAACGTGACATACGATGTACGAGGATCATTCGACGAACCTGTAGCTATTCCAATACCCAGCTTTACTTTATTATTAATCTTGCTTTCTACACCCAGTCTTGCCATGATTCTCGCCCTGTTGTAATCAACCTGGCCTTTGTTCCTATCCCATTCATATCTTGTCCTTACATCGCCCTTAAGCTTGATGTTCTGTGCCCAATCCGGGACAAGCGCAGGCTGTTTCTCTTCCTGCTTTTTTACTGCCAAGTCCGCCCTGAATGCCGTAGCATCATCTTGGGTAAGCACTTTTTTCTCTACCAACAGGTTTAATAACCTGTCCACATCCGTCTCTGCCGCCCATGAAATAGCGGCTGTAAAAAATAAGCTGGCAATCAGCCAACTGAAAACAAGAAAAACTCTCATCACTCCTCCTACGTTTTTCTTTCGCCTTCAGTTGACTGATTAGCCTAAGAAATCAAATTTTAAAATGCTGCAGTGGACTGCTCGCCTGTATAAAATGACGAGAAAACATTTAGAAATACAACATATGCTTAGGCATAGAAACCTAAGGCATGGTTAAGCCTGAATTTCTCTACCTTGTCAATCTGCACTACTTTAGCGTCTTGCACGGTAATCTGAACATATCCATAGCGGATGCTTTTTAAAGCTTTAAGTATTTGCGCAACTATTCTCTCCTCGTTTTTTTCTTCGCTAAGGTTTACTTCATCAATTTTCATATTTACCTCATAACTTACAATCTTCTCCTAGATTATTTTATTGCCTTCTTTAACGGACGAGTATGTATCCCGCATTCACCGCCGCATTTGCTTGTCCCTATCCAGCGGCCGGCGCGCTCGTTATCGTCATTGGTGATTTTTGTGCACGGCGCGCAGCCTAATGAACGGTAACCTTCGGCATACAGCTGATTCACCGGCACTTGATAAAGAGCTAAGTATTGCCAAACCTCCCGCTCTTTCCATATAAGTATAGGATTAAGTTTTATCAAACCCTTATCCCTTTCTTCCACTTCTTTAAAATCCGTGCGGGTGCGGCCTTCGGTACAGCGCAGGCCCGTAACCCAGCATTGGACATGCATCTCTTCAATCGCCCGCTTGACCGGTTCTACTTTTAAGACGTCGCAACAGCGGTCAGGCTCTGTTTCATAAAGCTTATCTGGTATTTTTTCATCACTTTTGTAAACCTTTAACTCCGGATATCTTGCCACCACCTCATTCATAAATTTTATTGTTTCTGTGGGCTTATATCTGGTCGTAACAATAAACCCGCGTATCTTTAGATTCACCCTTTTGGCCAAATCCCACACTGCCATAGAATCCTTGCCTAAACTATTTGCCACAACTAAAGAATCGCCATATTTTTGATATGCCTCTCTAATAAGCTCTTTTGACCTTTCTACTTTTTCTTTAAAATTTAACGCTTCCACCAGCGCCTTTAAATCATCTTTATTTTGTAACAAACTCATTTCATTCCTCCTCAATGAGCACACAATTTACGGAGCGCGCAGCGCGACGTAAATTGTTGTGCGAATTGATCCCCGCAGTTGCAAGTAGATTTCGAAGAAATCTACGCAGCGCTTAACTGCGGGGATAACTTGTTGAAATTCCCCCCTTACGCGGGAATTTGTTATACAATAACACCTTTCAATACACAATAATCATAATCAACATAGTAATGATTAGATTGTAAAAAACTGGCCTGGATTTCTCCGGCCATTGTTTGAATTAAATATAATAATTCATCTGCTCATTACGAAGTTTCAAAGCCAGCGATTCTAAAGATAACTCTTCTAACCGCTTGCGCGCGGCGCGGTTTACATCTTCCCAGATTTCACTAATAAGCTTGTTAGCATCAATACGCCCAGATGCCTTGGGTTGATTCACGCTTCCTATAATTGCGTCGTCAATCGCCTTGACCACGTCGGCCACGTTGATTTGAGAAGGATGCCTTTTCAAAAAATATCCGCCCGAAACACCCCTGTGGCTGACGACGATATCCGCGCTTTTTAAACGGATAAGCAACTGCGTAAGAAAATTTTTCGGGATCTTCTGGGCCTTGGAAATTATCTCAATCGAAATCGGCACCTCTCCCTTATAACGCGCTGCCAATTCCAAGGTTGCCCTTAAGGCATAATTCACTTTTGCCGGAAGCTTCACCAGCGCACCCCTTCTTTTGAACACAAAGCTCAAAGCTATCGATACATTACTAAATCGATAATATAAGTATACATACTAATTTTGCTCTGTCAAGTTTTTTTTGACCACAAACTCCAGCACCACATCCGCCTGCTTTGCCGCGGCTACGTTCACTCGTGGGGACAATGCGGGGGAATTATCGATATCCGATCTTAAGTCGCCTATTATAACCAAATTCTTCTTTACCTTATGGACCTTTATGCCATCGCTTGCGCCAATTCCTCCCAATCCCGATGCCGACACGATAAACTTGCCTAAAGAAAGAAGTTCAGCAACAAGCATACTTTTAGATTCTGCCTTATCAAGGCACTCTACAATCACTTCGCAATCACTAAACAATTCCCTAACATTCTTACTATCTATTTTCGCATTTATAGTTTTAAGCTCTATGTCCGGATTAAGCCTCAACAGGTTAGCTTTAAGTGCCTCTATTTTTTTCATCCCCACTTGATCCAGAAAATAAAACTGCCTATCTAAGTTTGACGGATCAATAACATCAAAATCTACGATAGTAAGCCTTTTAAAACCTACGCGGACAAGGTTTAAAGCGCAGTTCGACCCCAGCCCTCCGGCGCCGGCTATGCCTACGCGGGCATTCTCTATTTTTTGTAAATTTACTTTGCCTATTTTCTTGATTAAATTATTTCTCATTGTCACCTTACTGACCCCGGGGGTCAGTTTTTCTCGGTTAAATGCGCAGCCAGTCTTTTAGAACTGGTTGATATCCTTTACGCGCCAACATTTCTTTGATTTCTACCACGCTCCTTGTATCCGAAATCTCAAATTGAGGCGGGTTTGACATTTCAGGAAATTCTATTGTGTGCCCGCCGACTTTTGTGGAGGAGCCTGCCGACATGCGGGTAATCCCAAGCGGCAAAAGATTTTCCCGCAACTGGGAACTTTCCCGCGTCGACAAGCTAAGGCCGAGCCGCGGCAGAAAAATCCGCAAGGCAATGATTATTTGCGCTATATTCCTATCGCTAACATTGCACGGTATTTTGAAATCTCCCGGATGCGGCCTTAACCTCGGCATGGACGCGCCTATTTCCACATCCGGAAATTTATCCTGAAGGTATTTCGCGTGCAGGCCCATAAAGAAAACCTCTCTCCGCCAATCATTTAATCCTAATAAAACTCCCACATTTATATTTCTTATGCCGCCTTTAGCAGCTCTTTCAGGAGCATTCAGCCGAAATAGATAATCTTTTTTAGGCCCTGCCTTATGCACCTTTTCGTAAATCGCTTCGTCGTATACTTCCTGATATATGGTTAATCCGTCTACCCCCTCCTCAATTATCCCGGCATATTCTTTCTCCATAAGAGGATATATTTCTATTGATATAGAGCTAAAATATTTTTTTAGTATTCTGACGCATTCTTTGATGTACGCCGGCGGGCTTTCTTTTCGAGACTCTCCGGTAAGAATCAAAATGTGCTCCAAACCGGTCGATGAAATAAAGGCGGCTTCTTTCTTCACCCCTTCCAAACTCAAGCGCATCCTAGCAACATTATTTTTGGCATTAAACCCACAGTAGGCGCATTGATTATCGCAATAATTTGACAGGTACATCGGCGTGTAGAGCTGGATAGTTTTGCCAAAATGCATCTGCGTCAAACGGCACGCACTCTGCGCCATTTCCTCTAAATTATTTTCTGCGGCTGGGGAAAGAAGCGCTAAAAGCTGGTTTTCGTCCTGGACTTGAGTATCGATCGCGGACTTAGCAGCCTGCGAAGAAACATCATTAAGGATTTTCTCTAGAGGAAGATTTTTATATTTTTTATAAACTTCGTAATAGCTCATATTTGAGCGTGGTTTGATTTGTCAATTGCTAAACCACACTGTAGGGGCGCCATTTATGGCGCCCGGAACAACGCATAACAAACGGGTCGGATAAATCCGACCCCTACAGATGTGCAAAACCGTCACGTAAAAACCCCGTCAACGGCGAAGAAGGGTTGGCGTATTTATCCACAGGAGTAAGGCCGGCCAAATAAGCGCGCCTGCCCGCGTCGACTGCTTCCTTAAAAGCCCTTGCCATGTTAACCGGGTCGCTGGAAATAGCTATTGCCGTATTAACCAGCACCGCCGCGCAACCAATTTCCATACACTCACAGGCTTCTGAAGGCCTGCCCAAACCCGCATCGACTATGACCGGAATCTTTATCTCATTCACGATTATCTCGATAAGTTCTTTAGTCTTCAATCCCCTACTACTTCCTATGGGTGAGCCCAGCGGCATAACAGCGGCTGCCCCAGCATCAACAAGCCTTCTGGCAATCGATAAATCCGGGCTCATATATGGAAGCACCACAAAATCTTCTTTCGCGAGAATCTCCGTAGCTTTTAACGTCTCAAGATTATCAGGAAGAAGATACTTATTATCCTGTATAACCTCTATCTTTATCCAATTTCCCGCGCCGCTGGCCTTTGCCAACCTTGCTATGCGCACAGCCTCATCAGCATTCCTGGCGCCGGAAGTATTCGGCATTATGATAGATTTCTTCGGGATATAATCTAAAATATTATCGGCCTTTGACCCAATATCCACCCGCCTTAACGCCACAGTCACCACTTCCGCCTGCGCTGATTCCAGGGCATCCTTCATCAGCTGATAGCTGGAAAATTTTCCCGTGCCGATAAACAGCCGGTTACTGATTGCCTTGCCGCCTATGCTCAATAAATCTGCCACTTTTATCCTCCCGAGACAAAACTGACTATCTCTATATTATCGTTTTCCTTTAAAATAATATTTTGCCATTGATCTTTGGGGATAATGTTAAAATTATGTTCGACCACTATTTTTTCTGAAGATAATCCTTTACTGGCGAGCAAATCTCTAAGATTTGACTTTATTTCTAAATTCTCTTCTTTACCATTTATTTTTATAATCATTCTCGCTACCTCATTTTTCCTATAAACAACGATAGCCTTATGCTCCAAGCATAAGGCTATCTCTAAACAGCATATCCCTACGCTGGCATTATCCAGTCCCCTCGTCCCGCTTAACAGCGGGACTTCGGGGTCCGCCTTAAGTCTTCTCAAGGCGGACAGGTTCATCGGGTAATCCGCTTTAACAGCAGAACTCTCAGGCCGTATACGGCCTCCCCGCTTGTTAATTATTTAAACATAAAACTACAATTATGTCAACGGTTTCAATTCCCCCGTGCCCCTACCAACTAAGGAGCTTTATCCTAACCTTAGATGCATCGTCGGGATCCTCAACCTTAAATTCCGGCTTCATCAAAGACTTATGCGGTGGGATTTCACTGGTAACTATATCAACTGTCCCGGCTGTCCCGCGCTTAAGGCCGGAAACCACTCCTTGAGCAAACCCAACAGTCAATCCCGCAAGCAAATTCTCTCTGCTTGCCACATTACCGATCTCCCAAGGCACATCCGCCCAAAAAGTAGCAAGATTGGTTGCTCCATCACCGGCTTTTCCAAGCAGAGTACCGTCAAAAGATGGCTGGTTTTCCTCAACCTTTTCATTTAAATAGGAAGAGGTAAACAAATTTCCCCGTTCACCGTCTTTTAACATTGTCTCTCTTGAATAACTAAAGGTGCCGCTCGGTGTAACGCCTGCCGGGCTTTGCGGAAACGCCTGTTGGACTATCAGGAACAAAACAAAGATGACACACACTCCTAATAATACCACTGCGTTTTTCATCTTCTTACCCCCCTTTTCTTTGGCTTGACGCGCTGCCTTGAAGCCTCGGGGCCAATAAAAAAACCTTGAGGGACGCTCAAGGTTAATTATTTCCTTATTTTGGCAACCAGGCTATCCTTATGTTAAGGACCCTTGGCTTTGCGTCCCAAGATTACTCTTGGTTTACCTTTTTCAATAAAGCAAAACTGCAAAATTGTCAATTGCTCAACTTACAACTGAAGTATACCATACTTTTTTCGATTGTCAAGTTAGGGGGTGGTTTTTCCCACGAAGAGAATGATATTGCTGGAATAACTATATATTGTTTAGGAAACGTTTTATATCATTGTGGTCACCGGCAAGAATAAATTCCACTAAGTCTCCTTCCCAGCGAAATAGAATCCTTGCCTTAAGGCCGCGTCTTATCTCCCAGAAATCACCCTTAAGACGCTTTAGACCGATCCCCTTATGAAGTATCCGGTCATGAGAGAGTATGCCTATCGCTTAGAGAGTAGCTTTCTTTATCTCTTCTTTTTCTCTGCCATGAAAACTCTTGACCGACCGGTCAAAGGAAGATTTAAATTCAAATCTCATAATGCCTCAATATGCCTTTTGGCTCTTTTGTAGGCCTTACCTTTAGCTGAGGCTAACTTCTCAATTTTCGCCCATTCACTGGCAGTATAAGGCGATTCCGCAGTGACTTTGCAAGGAAGCAAAACCACTCCTTCTTTGCTTAAACCAAAGGCTAAAGAGGCACCTGTATCTACACGCAGAAGCTTCCTTATACGGTTGGGTATAGTAACTTGACCTTTTGAAGTAATTTTAGCAGTTTCGATAACAGTCATTTTAATCACTCCTCTCACAACAATGAACACCTGTTTATCCAATAAAGCAATTTTTCATTACTTCCTTACATTTTTACTTACAATAAAAGTATACGCTATTGATAACTCTTTATCAAGAGGATTATATATTTTTGCTAACTATGAACCTCTAACTGACCCCCGGGATCCGCCTGATTGCGGACCCCAGGGGTCAGTTTTGGTTTGCCTACTTTAAATCCGTTTGCTGTATACCCATTGCTACTTCTGTAATAATGCCTTTTTTGACGTATATAGGACGGATGAGTTTTTTTATGGAATTAAGCTGGCGGGCAAATAAAAGCGCTCCTATCATACAGGTCAACCCCCCGATTATCAAAGTGTTCGGCGCGCCAAACCTGCTTGCCAACACACCGGCTATCAAAGAGCCAAAAGGCACCATCCCCATAAATGACATCGCAAATAGGCTCATTACCCTGCCGCGCTTATCATCGTCGACAATAGTCTGTAAAATCGTGTTACTGGCGGCGGATTGCACCATAAAACCGAAACCAGTTAACACCAGCATAAACAAAGAAAGCCAAAGAGTCCGAGATAAAGCAAAGGCAATCAGCCCTACGCCAAAAACAAAAGACGCATAGACGATTATCTGATTAAGCCCGACCACGCTTTTACGCCAGGCAAGATAAATCGCGCCAATCAGCGCGCCAAAACCCGCCGCGGACATAAGAAACCCCAGCGTAAGCGCCGAGCCATGCAAAACTTTCGTAGCAAAAACCGGCATCAGGATGGCGTAAGAAATCCCCATTAAACTCATCAGCGCCAGAAGCATCAATATCGCTCTTATTGGCGCGAAACCAAAAGCATAAACAACTCCTTGTTTTAATTCTTCCCACACAGCCGCGCCGGATTTCTTAACTTCTCTCGGAGCAACTTTGATAGCGTATAACGCGATAATCACCGCGATAAAACTTAAGCCGTTAATAAGAAAACACATCCCTTCTCCTACAACCAATATAAGCATCCCGGCAACTGACGGGCCGATAAGGCGGGCGGCATTAAACATCGATGAGTTCAATGCAATAGCATTGCCTAAATCTTCTCTTTTCTCAACCAATTCAAAAACAAAGGCGTGGCGACAGGGAATATCTAAAGAATTTATCATCCCCAAGAAAATACTAAGCGCGATTATCTGCCAGATTTGTATATTGTTGGTAAGGACAAGAAAAGCGAGCACAAGCGCCTGAATCATTGCCAGCGTCTGGGTAATAAGCAAAAGGCGGTGGCGGTTATGCCTATCAACAAAAACTCCTGCGAATGGAGTGATGAAAAAGGTAGGGATCTGGCCGGCAAAACCGACAACGCCAAGAAGAAAAGCCGAATGGGTCATCCGATAAACCAGCCAGCTTAACGCGACATTCTGCATCCATGTGCCGACGAGCGAAATGCCCTGCCCGGCGAAAAACAGGCGGTAATTGCGAGAATGTAAAGTGCGGATCAAAAATTGAAAACCGCTGCTAGTAGATTCTGTGGGTTTCATAGAAATAATAAGCCCTCGTCATTGCGATTAACCACGTTGTAGGGACTGTCCTTGGCTATTGCCTGACTAACAGTTTAGGACTGTCCCTGAATGTCAGTGACGAAGCAATCTCGTTTTTTCCGCCGCTTTAATCTTATTCCAGTTTCTGATGATTTGGTGCGTAGATTTGACTTTCACATTGCCGAAAACATGTGGATGGCGATTTTTAAGTTTCTTAATCAACTCATCAATCACGTCTTCGATATCAAAATTCTTCTCCTTTGACGCTATTTGAGCATTAAACATCACGTGAAGCAGGATATCGCCTAATTCTTCCTTCATATGATGGCGATTGCCCTTTCTTACCGCGTGAATAAACTCTTCCACTTCTTCGCGCAGGCCGGAAATCAGGCTTTTATGCGTCTGCTTCTTATCCCACATGCACCCTTTAGGGCCATGAAGAGTCTTAAAGACCTTTTTTAATTCAATAAACTTTGTCATATGCGATTAGAAATTCTCCGCTAAAACTTCATAAAAACTTTGCGGGTGTTTACAGGCAGGGCATTCTTTCGGCGCTTGATCGCTTTCAATAACATATCCGCAATTGATGCAATGCCACTTAACCGGGGCCTTTTTCATAAACACTTCGTTATTTGCGATATTGTTGATTAACTTTCGGTAGCGGGCTTCGTGGAATTTCTCTACTTTGGATATCTGCTCAAATGAACGCGCCACCTCCGGAAATCCTTCGCTCTTTGCCGTCTGGGCGAAATCCGCGTAAAGAGTGGTCCATTCCATATTTTCTCCGGCTGCAGCAGCCTCGAGATTAGACTTGGTATCTTTTATCTGTCCTGCCGGATATACCGCCACAATTTCCACGTCTCCACCTTCAAGGTGTTTAAAAAACATCTTGGCGTGTTCTTTTTCATTCTCAGCTGTCTCGGCGAAAATATTAGCGATCTGCTCCAAGCCTTCTTTTCTGGCGGCCGAAGAAAAATAAGTGTATCTGTTTCTCGCCTGGGATTCGCCGGCAAAAGCGGCAAGCAGATTTTTTTCAGTTTTGGTGCCTTTGATTGATTTTGCCATAGCAACATTATCTCCAATCTCTATGTAGGGGGCGACACAGTCTGACTGTTCGTCCCCTACGCTATATTAGCTCAAAAATTCGTTAAACCGCTTCGACGCTTTTTACTTCCGGGACTTCCTGTTTGATCAAACGTTCAATACCCATCTTTAAAGTCATTGAGCTCATTGGGCACCCCGAGCAGGCACCGGTAAGCTTTACCTTGACTACTCCATCAGCAGTCACATCAACCAACTCAACCGAACCGCCGTCAGCAGCTAACATCGGCTTAACTTTCTCTAACGCCTTCAATACTTTTTCTCTCATCTTATCCCCCTTCAATTGTGGGGACAGGTACAAAACAACCGTGGGACCAGGTCCAATTTAACCGCCTGAAGTGTCCCCACTACTTGGGGACACTTTCCAACCGCATTTTGGACCTGGTCCCAACCGTGTTTTGGACCTGTCCCCAATCTAGAGTTTTGGCATTTTTAGCCCCAAATCGCTCCACATCCTTGTTTCTTCCATACAAAGATACAGTTTCTGCCCGCACGAATGGCTGCCAAGCAGATGTATCATCTCCTTATATACGCCGTAGCGCATTGAATACGGATAACGTAGTTTACTATCATATCCCAGCGACAGCTCCTCATCAAGGATTTTATTTGCCGCGAAACGCCTCTCGATTATCCGCTTCACGTCCGGCCGAAACCTCAAAGTTCCAATGCTTATCCAGGCAATATCTTCCGGTTTTACCGCGCAAAACAAATTCTCGATAAGATTCCTATATTCTTCCTGCCAGCCGTTAAAATAGATCACCGGGTCAAAATGAAAACCTACTTTATATCCTGCCCTTACAATTTTCGATGCCGCGTTTAGCCTTTCTTTTAACGAAGAGGCAAGAAACTCATTTTCATCTATAATTATTTGCGGATTTAGCGACCAGGAAATAACGATATTCCCGGGCGCGCTTTTTTTCAGAAGATTATTTATTTCAATACTTTTTGTCTTAAACTCAAACGTTGTTTTTCTATGCCTCTTAAAAAAGTCAAGAAGCGCCAGGGAATAGTCTGTAAATCCATCCAAAGCTAAAGAATCAGAAAATTCTCCTGTGCCAATGCGGATTTTTCCGGATGAACTGGCGAACTGATCAAAGAATTTATCAATATTCGCCGGCAATATTATGCCGGGTGAATTAGTATAGGCCTGCAAATAACAATATGTACATTCAAACGGACAGCCAAACCCTAAATTAAATACATAATACCCGCATCCTACCGCGCCTTTTGTGCAAGGGCATACTTTGAAAAAATCATAGTTTTCTTTGACTATAAAAACCTTATCACGCCTGCGGTTATATTCCCGGATATCGATCCCGCGGTGCAGCGAGCGGTAAGCCTTCAAAGATTCTATTTCCTTAAAAACAGCATTAGGAAATATCTTTTTAAAACGGGCTTCCAGATAAGAGCCCGCCGCAACTTTTTCCACAAAAAATTCTTTAGGGTAAAAACCCTTACAGCTGGTATCCGCCGCTTCAAGAGTATTTAATTCTATTTTAGGCAAATAGGGAGTAATACTTTTTTGCGTCGATGACGAATAAGGAAACCTGCGCTTAAGAAGCCCTTCTTTTACAGCCTCAAAATCCGAAAAATCCACCCCTGACAAAATATCCGCGGCTAAGATATTCTCTCTTTTGGCAACTTCATAAATCAACCTCGTGATTTCCTGCCGCTTATTGACTCCAAAAGCGGGAAATCTCCTCCTTATGAATGCCTTGACTGCTTTTAGGCGGTTAAGTTCTCTTTGATAAAACTGCATAGTAAGCGGGCGGCTTCTTTTATTGAAGAATTCAAAGCGAGCTTTTGGACGGGATTTTTCTTAGCGTAAAAGTTAACTTTATTTACAATATCGCTTATATAAAAAAGCGCGATTGCCTTTATGCCAACGTGATGACAGGCAGCAAAGAGCGCTGAACTCTCCATATCCAAAACATCAATGGCCTTCTTCGTAAAAAAATCCAGCCTCTCCTCTTCTAGTTTTAAAGATGAAACCGTACAGCAAGTTACCTCTTTCACTTTTTGCGTACGGCTAAAATTTAAAAATCTTCCTAGTAATTCTTTATGCGCGCGAGAAACTTCTAATTCTACCTCGGGCTTTAAAAGCATCCGGCTAAAGCTTTCAAATGAATAGCTTATCGACGGTGAAACTAATGAGCCTGTTTCTAACCCTTGCCTTTCTGCTGTCAGCCCACAGGAGCCAAACAGGATTATATTCTCGCAAGGGGTACTTTCTAGATAAAGCGCCGCGTCCGCGGTTAATCCGGCGTTCATGCCCGTATGGATAACGGTAAAATCTTTGTTGTTGGCGCTGGTATATAATTTTCCCCGGTGAAGAGGGCCTAACCTGAATTCATCAGAGGCTATTTTAAAAATAAACGGCGCCAAGACACAGGTCTTTTTTACCTGCTTATCTTTTATTCCGAAAAGGACTTCGATTTTTGTCATGAATTATTCTTCGTCATTGCGAGGAACCCTCGCTTGGCATTTCTCTGACGAAGCAATCTCGTTTTTAAAAACGAGATTGCTTCGTCGCCTCATCCTAATAACAGCTCCTCGCAATGACGCTTAAAAGCCTTATACTTCAATCGAATTATACTCGATATTCCCTAAACCCTTTTTATGGGCGTATTCGAACATGCCCTGATAAACGTCTTTGGCCTCATCAAAAAACGCGCCCTTTTTATGTTGCTCGCTAAAATCAGCCGCCGCCTTATCTACGCTAAGAGCATCTTGTGAAGCAAATATCCCGATGTTTTCCGCGACCATTTTCTCATCCTTATTAGATATGCAGTCGCATTCTTTGGTAATATCCAGCGCGAAATTAATAAAAAAACGGTTTTTAAATTTTGAGAGTATGAATTGGGCGACATCAACCATTCTCTTGGAAAAAACATGCGGGTCTTCATGCCAGTTTATGTATATCGCGTCGAATTTACAGGCGCACAGGCATTCGCCACAGCCAATACAGACCTTCGGATTGATAAATGCCTTTTCTTTCATTGATATCGCGCCAACCGGGCAGATAGCAATACAACAGCCGCAGGCAGTGCATTTGGCCTCGATAACATTAGGCTTCAACGAAGAATGCTGGACTTGTTTTGTCGGCCGGCAGCTCATCCCCATTGCCACGTTTTTTATCGCCCCGGCATAACCTGATACGATATGGCCGGTAACATGCGATATAACCACCAAGCTATCCAACATACCAATAAAAGAAGGAACTTTTATTTTCTTTATATTTTCGCCTTCCAGGTCAAATTCCCTGCCATCGTTCCCCATGACTCCATCAGCCACAATAAAAGGCGCGCCTACTCTAGAATGGCCGAAACCTTTACTCTGGGCGAGATTAAGATGGTCAACCGCATTCTGGCGTTGGCCGCTATATATAACGGAAGTATCAAAAATAAACGGTTTTGCCCCTGCCTTTTTCATCTGGCCGATTATAGTTTTTACTAATTCCGGGCTGACATTATAAATACAGGGAGAATCTCCGATTGTAATCTTAACAGGGATGAACTCATCCTTGCAGTATCCGGCGAAAGGATTGACCTTCTCTAAGAATTTCTTGAGAGCCGCTACCCTTGCTTCCAAATCCCGCGAATCTGTTTTTATAAAATATACGTCGCTTTTCATATTGTTTTCCTTATCGCGTCTTAGGGCGCCATAAATGGCGCCCCTACAGAATAGCTGGCAGATGCCGTACGTCTGTAGGGGTCGGATTTATCCGACCCGTTTGTTTCCGGCGCGATAAATCGCGCCCCTACAGGTGCGGTGCCAATCCATCCGCATTGCCGCCGCGCGGTGTTAACCACGGTTTGTAGGGGTCGGATTTATGCGGCCCGTTCCCGCTTAACTATCTTTCAAACTTCGCTAGCTTTAACCACCACTTATTCGCGTCCCAATTTTTCGCGGCTTTCCATAAGCTCTTCGCGCTTTTAGTTTTTAGATGTTCCGGGGCTTTTTTCTGAAAATTCTTCGCCGAAAGATAACCGTACGCTTGGTATTCCTTTGCCTGTATAAGGCATTCTAAAATATCCGCGTCACGGGCGATAATCGCGTCTTTTGTATTCTGCTTAAAACGCTGATTATGCAAATCCGTAAGTTCTTTGCTGATATCCCGCGGAAGATTTTTCATCTGTTCGGCAAACGCGGCTTTTTCCGCTTTGGGAAAATCAATATATCGATGGCCCATTTTGTGCAAATCATTTATCCGGGCTTCATGGATATCGTTAAACAGCGCCATCATCACGCATTTATAAGGCGCGACGCGCTCCATCTTTGCCAAGGCATACGCTATCACAGCGCAACGGAAGCTATGGTCAGCAACGCTCTCGGGATCTTTAATGCCAACAACCCACCAACCGCTCCTTTTGACCCGTTTAAGAAGGCCCGCCTCCGAAACAAAATTTAATAAATTATTTACCATATGCGTATTTGTCATTGCGAGGAGCTATTATTAGGATGATGCGACGAAGCAATCTCGTATTAAAAGCAAGATTGCTTCGTCACCTAATGTCAAACATGGGTTTCTCGCAATGACGCTCTGACCTTCATTTTGCCCACATTGCCAGAATGAATTTATGTTTATTAACCTCTCTGCCTTACCGCCTCATAGCAAAAAATCGCCGCGGCTACGGCTGCGTTAAAAGTCAAATCCGCGCCCTGCATCGACAAGGTCAGCTTAAAATCCAGATGCCTAATCAACCCCTGCCTAATACCCTTTCCCTCTGAACCAATGACAATGCCTAAGGGGAAATTAAGTTTTGTTTTTCTTAAATCCTCTCCGCTGTCGACAACAGCACCGCCTATCCAATAACCGGCGGCTTTTGATTTATCGATTGCCTGCGATAAATTTACGGCTTTGCATACCGGCACATAATTTTCCGCGCCTTGCGCCACCCGCAAAACCGCTTCGGTCACCTCAACCGAATCGTGCTTCGGGATCACGGCGCTAAACCTGCCGAAACAAGCCGCAGTGCGCAATATACTGCCTAAATTTTGCGGGTCGTTTAAACTATCGAGAAATAAAATAACATAAGGCTCTTTCTTTGAACACTCAAGCAGTTCGTCAAAATCAAAATATTCAAATTCGCCTATTTCTGCTATCAATCCTTGTGAAGGTATATCACGGGAGGCTTTTTTAAATTCTTGGGAAGAAAAATATTGAATAGGAATATGCGAGGCCCGAATTGTTTTCTCGATATCCGCGTTTGCCGGGGATTTTTCCAGAAAAATCCTTACGATACTTTTAGGGCTTACCTTTAACCGCTCGCTGATAGAATTCTTGCCGTATATTTTCACTTCTATATCTGATAATTGACAGCTTGATGCTTGTTTTTGATATCTTTTATAATATCCTCAAAGGTAACCTTATCCACAATATCCGAAGTGGCTTTGGTAACCTTAAGCCAGATATTTCTAAAGGCGCATTTATAGATATCCGCGCAGCCTTTATAATTATTTTTTAGCCCCGCGCAGTCTATCGGCTCAATCGGCCCGTCGATAAACCTGACTACGTCTCCTACTTTTATTTCGGCCGGCGGCTTAGCGAGAAAATATCCGCCCTTTATCCCGCGCTTGCTATCCACAAAGCCTCCGCGCTTTAGGTCTAACAAAACCTGCTCCAAAAACTTTACCGGAACGTCAGCACGCTTGGCGAGCTCATGTATTGTAACTATTTTTCGCGAATAATGCAAAGCTAAATCCAGGATTGCTTTTAAGGCGTAATCGCCTTTGTAGGTTATTTTCATTTTTTCAGTATAAATATTGCCTGTTCCGCGAAAAAGTTAGGGAAGAGAGCGATTTTGCTATCATCGGTAAAACCGATAAAATTCTTTATGGCGATACTCTCGCTTTTACAAAAATCCGTAAAATCTTTTATGGTGAAATAATGCAGGTTCGGAGTAACATCCCAGCGGTAAGGAAGCGCCTTGGTAAGAGGCGTCCTGCCGCGAATACCTAATGAATATCTTACTGAATAAAAAGCAAAATTAGGAAATGATACAATGGCTGTCTTTCCCACGCGCAGCGCCTCTCTAATTACTTCTTTTGGTTTTTTTGTCTGCTGTAAGGTGAAATTCAAGATTACATAATCGAAAAAACTATCAGGGAAATCTGAAAGCCCGTTGTTTATATCGGAATGCTCGACGGTAACTCCTTTGGAGACGCACTTATAAACCATCTTCTCGTCTTTTTCAATGCCTGTGCCCCGCACGCTTCTATTTTCCCTAAGCAGGCGCAAAAGCTCCCCGTCTCCACAGCCTAAATCAAGGACCTTGGAATCTTTCTCGATAGTATCGAGAATCAATTTGTAATCAAGCCTGACTGTCTCTTGCATTTTTTATTTTCCTGAAAAATGTGTTTTAATTATCCAAAACAACGTCATTGCGAGGAACCTTCGCTTGACATGCCGGTGACGAAACAATCTCGCTTTTTAAAACGTGATTGCTTCGTCGCTTCATTTCAACGACAGCTCCTCGCAATGACACGGTTATTCAAGCTTAACGCGATTTATTATACGCGTTGTTTAAGAAATGGCCGATAAGCTGTTTTTGCTCTTCGCTTTCGATTAAAAAGGCATCGTGGCCAAATGTGGAAGAAACCTCACAATAACTCACATTAACCCAGGCGTATTTAAGTATCTTCACAATCTCCTTAGACTGATACGGCGGATAAAGCCAGTCATGAGAAAACGAAACAACCAGAAATTTCGTTTTAATCTTGGCGAAATGCCTGATTAAATCCTTATTCTCTCCCAAATTGAAATAATCGACCGCCTTGGTAATGTACAAATACGAATTAGCGTCGAACCTCTGGACAAAACTTTCTCCTCGGTATTTCAGGTATTTTTCCACCTCAAACTCGGGATCAAGGTCATATCCGTGCTTTCCGTTGTTGCGTATCCTACGGCCGAACTTTTCTTTCATCGAGTCGTCGCTCATATAAGTGATGTGGCCGATCATCCGGGCTAAAGCAAGGCCATTAGACGGATTTTTCTTACCGTAGTAATTTCCACCCTGCCAGTCAGGGTCGGAAATTATCGCGCGCCTGCCGACTTTGTTAAAAGCAATCTGTTGAGGGGTATGTGTCAAAGTAGTAGCAATGGGTATCGCGGTAAAAACTTTTTCCGGATAAGAATATGCCCACTGCAAAACCTGCATTCCGCCCATTGAGCCGCCCACCACGCAAAAAATCTTTTCCACGCCCAGAGAATCAATCAACCTCTTCTGGGCTTCGACCATATCGGATATAGTCACAACCGGAAAATCTATTCCATAAGGCGAGCCCGTCTTAAGATTTATTGACCCCGGGCCGCTTGAACCTTTGCATCCGCCGATAACATTGGCACAAACCACAAAATACTTGTTCGTGTCAAAGGGCCTTCCCGGGCCAACCATGAATTCCCACCAGCCAAGCTCACCTAAATCTTTAGACACTCCGGCGGCATGGGCGTCCGCGCTTAAGGCATGACAGACGAGAATAACATTATCTTTGGCGCTGTTTAACGTGCCATAAGTCTCATAAGCTATCCTTACGGGCGAAAGTGTCTCGCCGCTTTCCAGTTTTAGAGAATCAAAGTCAAAAAACTTTGTCTCTACCACGCCCAAAGGGCTGTCTGATTTTTTAGGAATGTATTCTGACATAATTCATCCAGTTTTTCTCCTCTGCGTCATTGCGAGGAGCTTCCCCCCGTGTCATTGCGAGGAGCTATTGTCAGCTTCCAGCGACGAAGCAATCACGTTTTTTCCGCCTACGTGCTTCGCACTACGGCGGATCCGCCGTAGCAAGAATTGCGAAGGCGGAAAAGCGGGATTGCTTCGTCACCTATATGCCAAGTAAGGGTTCCTCGCAATGACGGAATATTAAACCTTCCCCAACGCACTATCGATATCGGCGATAATGTCATCTACATTTTCTATTCCGATAGACAACCTGATAAAATCCTCGGTTACGCCGGTTGCCAGCTGTTCCTCTTTAGATAACTGCTGGTGTGTTGTTGTTGCCGGATGTATCGCCAGAGTTTTTGCGTCGCCGACATTTGCCAAATGTGAAATTAACTCTAGTGAATCAATAAACTTCTTACCTGCTTTTAGGCCGCCTTTAATACCAAAACCTATTATAGCACCAGTTCCTTTTGGAAGGTATTTTTTTGCCCTCTCTTTTTCCGGGCTGGACGACAAACCAGGATAATTTACCCAAGACACTTTGTGGTGCTTCTCTAGAAATTTAGCAACCGCAAGCGCGTTTTCCGAATGGCAGATCATCCTTAAGTGCAGAGTTTCCAAACCTTGCAAGAATAAGAATGAATTAAACGGCGATAGCGCCGGCCCAAGGTCGCGTAAAAGAGTAACCCTTGCCTTGATGATATAAGCAATGTTACCCAGCGGCTTTAATGCCTCGACGAAATTTAGCCCGTGGTAACTCGGCTCGGGAGCGGCAATCAAAGGAAACTTACCGTTAGTCCAGTCAAATTTCCCTGAATCAACAATAAGCCCGCCTAATGATGTTCCATGTCCGCCGATGAATTTTGTCGCGGAATAAACCACGATATCAACGCCGAAATCTATCGGCCTTAGCAAATACGGTGAAACCGTATTATCCAAAATTAAAGGTATGCCGTTTTTATGAGCTAACTTTGACAAACCCTCCAAATCGCAGATATCTAATTTCGGGTTACCAATTGATTCAGCGTAAATTGCTTTTGTATTCTTGCTAATCGCTTTTTGAAAAGCCGCAAGGTCATTAGACTTAACAAAATTTACCTTAATTCCCAGGCGTTTGAAAGTGTAATGAAAAAGATTATATGTGCCGCCGTAAAGGTTATCCGCGGAAATAATCTCATCGCCTGCTTGAGTGATATTTAAAAGCGCCAGAGTTATCGCCGACTGGCCGCTTGACACCGCCAAAGCGCCCACGCCGCCGTCAAGAAGCGCCATACGTTTCTCCAAAACGTCGGTCGTAGGATTCATCAGTCGCGTGTAGATATTGCCGAATTCTTTTAAGGCAAAAAGGTTTGCGGCATGTTCCGTATCTTTAAATTGATATGATGTAGTCTGATAAATAGGCACTGCTCTCGAGCCTGTTGTCGGATCCGGCGTTTGTCCGCCGTGTAATAAAATTGTTTCAGGTTTTAGGTTTTTGTCCATGACTTTCTCTCCTCATGTAGAGAACAGGCATGAGCTGTTCCCTGCGCCAGTTATTTTAAATATTCCTGAAACAACCAGGTTGATAAATATCTCTCGCCTGTGTCAGGCAGGATAACCACAATAAGTTTACCCGCGTTTTCCGGACGCTTCCCTACTTCCAAAGCCGCCCACATCGCCGCCCCTGAAGAAATACCGGCTAATATCCCCTCGTCTTTAGCCAGGCGCTTTGCAATCTCACCGGCATCTTCGTTAGAAACCTGAATTATTTCATCCACCAAATCCTTTTTATACACTTCGGGAACAAACCCCGCTCCTATACCTTGAATCTTGTGCAGCCCCGGTTTACCTCCGGACAACACCGGCGAATCTTTAGGCTCAACAGCAATTGCTTTAAACGCAGGCTTTTTCTTTTTTAAAGCCTCGGAAATTCCGGTTATGGTCCCGCCGGTGCCTACCCCTGAAATCAATATATCAACTTTCCCGTCAGTATCATTCCATATTTCTTCGGCGGTTGTCCTGCGGTGAATATCGGGATTAGCTTCATTGCGAAATTGCTGGAGGATAAAACTTTTAGGATATTCTCTAGCCAGTTGTTCTGCTTTTTGCACCGCGCCGGTCATCCCCTTTACTCCTTCAGTAAGAACAACTTCCGCTCCAAAAATACGCAGAAGCGCACGCCTTTCCAAACTCATTGTGTCCGGCATAGTCAGAATCAACTTATATCCTTTTGCCGCGCAAACAAAAGCAAGAGCAATTCCAGTATTTCCCGAAGTCGGTTCAATAATAACCGTATCTTTGCCAATCTGTCCTTGGCGTTCTGCAGCCTCTATCATCGCCACGCCGATTCTGTCTTTGACGCTGGAAAGAGGATTGAAACTTTCCAACTTAACAACAATCTGCGCTTTTGAACCTTCAGATAGCCTGTTGATTTTTACCAAAGGCGTATTACCTACAGTCTTAGTTATATCGTCGTATATTTTTGCCATTTAATCAGCTCCCTTCTAATTCAATATACCTTATCTACAATCTCTACCAATTTAGTAGAGTATATCCCGGCTTTTTGCTTTTGTCAAGTTTTTTTAGCATTGACACCACACAACAACACAACAAAACTTGTTTTGCCTTTAGAAGATTACTATGATAATATTTCGGGGAGTTTTGCTAATGCGCCTCTTAAAAGAAGCTTTTATCTTTTAGGAATTCTATCAGTCTGGAATGCATGGTTCCATTTTACATATATTTATGGAGTTGTTAATATAAATCTTAATGTATTGATTTTGGCTCATTGGACAAACAAGAGATATTGATTAAGCTAAGCTTCAGTTCATCGGCGGTCTTTTCGGAATCAACCAATACCAGAATATCCCTCAATTCTGTATCGCCGGGCAAGTCTCGGTCCTCTTCTATTCTCATAATATTGGCGATACAGCCTAAAATACTGTCCATCTGCTGGTCTAAGACGCCTCTCTGGCAAGAGGCAAACACGTATTCCTTAATGCGCTCGTTAGAGGGCGTAATCCCGGCGCTAAGCATCTTCTGAATCTCCTGCCATTCAGCGGCAAGGTTAAAAGTTTTTGTAGAAGCTGTACGTCTGTAGGGGCCGGATTTATCCGGCCCGTTTGTTTCGGGCGCGATAAATCGCGCCCCTACATTTCGTGCCAAACCCGCCTGCGCCGCAATCGGCAAGGCGCGTAAATCGATTCCACCTTTGTTATGTATTGGCGAAGAGGCCTGCGTCTCTTTAACCGCAGGCGGCGAGGCAGGGCCCTGCTCCAAAGTTTTTGAATCACCGATTATTTGAATCAGGCCGCCTGTGCGTTTAAATTTAAAAACAGGGCCTATTCGCGGGACAACAACTGAATCCTGTCTTTGTATAGTAACCGGAAGACTTGACGAATCTACAGCAGGAAGAATATGCTCTCTTAAGAAATTAATCCTGCCCCTAAGCCCATCTTTATCTAAAATCTTTTCATTGAGAAGCGCGGCAGTCAGGCTATCGCAGAAATCTTCATCCGGATCGGAACTCGCATAACTAGATACAACCGCGCCGTCATTCTCATAATTACTTGTAGCTCCTCCTTTTAACTGCCTGGCTTTATTCAGAAAACGCCAGCCAAACTTTTCTGCCCAAGCGTTATGCAAACTATCTTTACCAATAACTATACCCGTAAGGCTGTGCGCTAGCTCATGTATGATTGTTCCATCAAGATTATTGATACCTTCCATTTCATGAAAATATAGAGGCCTAAAAGCATTAAGATACAAAGTTATTGCTTTACTCGAGCCTGCGCCATAGCCATTTAGTTTTTCGCCTGATTTAATGTTTACCTTATCATCGTTATCAATAAGAATATACCTTACGTTTTCTAAAGCCTTTCCATCAGCGATTACCGCAAATTTCCCCAAAGCATTAACAATACTCTTAAGTTCATCCCCTGTAAGAGCTTTATCCCTCCAGCTATATATATCTATAGCCCTATCGCCTATCTTTATCGTTATTTGCTCGCTAGGAACACCTTTCTGCCCATAATTATCCTGGAGCCACCAGTTTTTTCCCTTAAGCTCCCAATCTTCTATAAAATGCCTAATGTCTTCTATTGAACCATCAGAGCCGTAATGGACCGCGATAGCCTCTTCATAACCCACATCGCCTTCGCGCAATTCTTGAAGCTTAATCTCCTCCATCTTTTGCATCGTCGGCGACGAGGCCGCTTCTTTTAAAAGCCAAGTAGGCGCTATTTCCCACTCTACTAACTTTTGAACAAACTCTTCTTTAACACCTTTTCTAAGACCTTCAAAATTTCTTATACGGCTAGTAATAAGCCTATCTATTTCGCATGCAAAAAATTCCGAAATCACATCCACACTATCCCTTCCAACAACTATTCCCAATCTTTTTAAAATACCTTCCAATTGCTCTTTTTCGTTTATTTCAGCATACGCTCTAATCTTATCGCGTATACCTATCGGTAAATTATAATAAAAGTGATGGCCAAATTCGTGAGCAAAAGAGGTTGCCCCGCCAACTATACCTCCGAATGAAGGCAGATAAGCCCCTCCGACCCAAAATCTCCCGTCCATTATTTTTATATCTTTTGAAAAGCATAAACCCGCTGAAAAAGCCGTTGTTAATAGCCATGCAAAATAATCAGAATGTTTTTCTAACCCATTGGCTATTCCTAAATTAAACGATTGTTCAAAAATAAAATGTGGTTTTTTGCCTTTGTCATCCTTATCTTTAATAGAAACCATTATACTGTTAATTTTTTCTATTAATTGCGGAAGGGCATAGCGAGATAAAAATTGGTCGTTAAATGGAAGGGCAGATAGATTAACAAAATAAATTCCTTCCCCACCCATCCCCCGTCCGAGATTATCATCGGCTACTCTGCCTCTGCGAGAATCTACGCCTGCTGTTGCTAACCAAATTTCTTTTATTGTATTTTTCTCTATTTTTAATAAAAATAACGGTTTATCTTTCCAACTTCTCCTTTCACCATATGAGCCTCCTTTTATTAAGGTGGGTTCCGTTGTATATGGTTGAACCAAAAGATACTCAACGCCCTTTCCGTCTTCTCCCTCTACAGCCTTCTCTACGGTAGCCATAAAATAGTCATAGGTTAAATCTTTGCCTAAAAGATAAATCAATAATTCAGTTGCTTTTTTAACGTCTTGATCTCTAATTTTTACATATCCCTGAAGCCTCTGAACTGCTGATAAAGGCGATGAAGAGGCCGGATTCGCCATTTTTAAATCAGAAAGATTGAATTGTAATCCACGAGCACTGAATAATTCAATAATCTCCTCCTCGCTAAGACGCTCCCTGTTCTTTAGCTTTTTTAAAAGCTGATTATCAGCAGTAAGCGGCCTGGCAGGGATTAAAGCTCCCGAAGCGCTGCGTCTAAAAACTACCGGGACAATCTGAAATCCCATTGTATTCACATAAAAGCTTGCCGCGGGGCCAAAAGAATAATATTCCGGAAAATTGTTATACTTTAGGATTTCCCGCGCTCTTAGCGGTAACGGCAAACCGCTCCTTATCGCACTGATAAACCCGGAAGCCGCGGCATCCCAACCAGGCCGCCCGCCATAATAAGCCCTTGCGCGCTTTGCCAATTGATCCTCGCTGATAACTTGATCCGGAGGCACAAGCACTGTCTTTATATTTTTACCCTCGCCTTTCAATACAGACTTTAACTGCTCCATCCTTTCCCGATAAATATCTCCCCAATATCCTGCCATACCGGCAGATTTCTCAAAACTCTGAAATCGCAATATTGCGTTTTCCTGCATTAAAGTAACAATGCCATATCCGACAATTTCGTTTTGTCTGATAAATATTTCAATGTATCTATTATCACCCATTGGAAAAAGATGCCAGCCCAAGTCACTGATATTAGCGGAAGCGATCATATACGGGCCAATTTCATCCACGCCTTGAAAAGTAGAATTACGTTCTCTAAGCATAGACTTAAAATGTTCCACCATCGGATTAGAAGCCGGCGACGAGGCCGCTGGCCCTGCCGGCGAGGATGCCCGTTCGGCACGCTGTGCTTGTTCAGGGCTTTCGCCCACCCCAGGCGCAACCAGTGCATGCGGCACGGCTTCCGAAACGAAACCCTTCCTGCATATATTTTTTATTTCTTCAAGTATACGCGCGCGTTCTTTGATACTATCGCGAATATCAGAAGGGATCATACCCTTTCCTGCATTACTTTCCACTCCAAAACTGTTTAGCGGTTTGCCATTAAACAAATAGTTTCTAACGTCTTCTGTAAAATATTCGTAATATATATTTACCATACCAGTTATTCCTTTGGAACGCGTCTTAGGGCCGAACCGCTTGTAGACAAAATGTTCATAGTACCTATCTATATCTGGGCGTAATATTTTAAGCCTATCAGTAACAAGATGACATAACTCATGAGTAAATACTTCCTCCATATAATTAGATGCAACATCAGATACTTTTTCTCCTGAATAAGTGCCGTATGTATTACTGCCGTTTATATCACCTTCTTCTATAATAATTGTATCACCGCCTCTAACTGTTGATGGCATCTTATTACCTAAAACAAATTCTATACTTTTAACCAACAAAATGAGACGCGGATATCTTCTCTTAACCATAACTAACGTATCGTATAGCTGTCTAACGTATATCCTATAATTGGGAATGTTGTGAAGATTAACGATTTGCATCTGAGGAAAATCTCTATGAAGTTTTTCAATGTATTTTTCTGTATTTTTTTCCGCTGTACGCCTTATTGACGGCGTTGTTATAGTTTGCGAACCACTGTCTTTTGCAACTATAACATTGCTATGTTTCGGCAAATACATAACAGTATTTACAACAGCCAGCTGCATCCCTACGATACTTAACAATGAACCCAGTATTAAAATAATAAATGATCTAGTTATTAAGGAAGTCCTTCCTGCCGCTTTAGCGACAACTAAACTAATGCCGGCTGTTCTAATGGTAGGATTTTGCGCCTTTCTGCTTAAATCAATAGGCGATAATCCGCCACCTACAGGAGACTGTCCCAGCATATTGACATTTTCCTTTGTTGGGACCATCTCCGGAGGCAAACCTTTGACTAGCGAAGAGGCGCCTGCTTTTAGGCCTTCGGCTGGTAAAGAGGAAGGAGCAAACGCCTCTCCAAAGTTTATGTTTACATCATCCGGGTTAATCGGACTACTGCCAGTGACTTCAACAGCTAGATTAACAGGCGAGGAAGACGGATTATGATTGGCATCTCCCCATACGGCAGTTACGGGGCCGGCTTGGACCGGGCTTGAGGCTTTCGGAGTTGACCATTGAGGAATATTAAAATTCATCCCTCCGCTAAAGTAGCTTCTGATGCTTTGGCCAAAGGCGCTATAAATAGGTTGTTTGATGTTGTATTCGCCGTTTTTGAAGGATTTCTGGTATTCGTTGAAGTAAGTTGTCTTTGACCACGGAGTTTTGGAAGTGAGGTTAGTGAGGTTTCTTGAATTGATCAATTTAGAAATTGCCTCCCTG
>CAKKQA010000102.1:35527-44836 GCA_919901925.1 Omnitrophica bacterium GWA2_41_15
GGGGCGGCACACTGTGCCGCCCCTACAGATTGCGATGGGAAGCGTGATTTAAACCATTGCGCAAGAATTAACGAATAGTAGACCTGCCTTAAAGGAGCGTATCTCTTAGAGGTGTTGATTTCTTTGGTTAATTTGGGGATGATTGTTTCACGGATAAGCTGGGTAGAGTATTCGTTGAGGATTTTTAGGCGTGAATCATTTGCGGGCGCGATAAATCGCGCCCCTACAGAGTGGTTGACATCTGCTGTACGTCCGTAGGGGTCGGATTTATCCGGCCCGTTTGTTTCGGGCGCCATAAATGGCGCCCCTACACTCGTGCCCCTAAGATAATCTTCCTCTAACATCACCTTTAAAGTTGCTTTAAAGATATAGGCGTTGTTTGGCGTCTCACGGATAACTATTTCATCAGGGACAATCCAAGGACGGGTTAATGTGGGGATGGTGATATTTTCATTGCCAAAGAGCTCTCCTGCTTTCTTGTAGAGTTTATCCCAGTAAGCTTTGCCTTCTATTGTTTCTGGTGAGGTCATTCTGGCAGTGTCTTTTTTAAGTTGAACATCTGCTTCAAGGAATATCTTACCAATGTCAGTTTGAGCAAGAAAAGGGTCGATAATGGTAATAGTTCAGCTCTTGGAAGCCGTCGACGAGTGTCATTGCGAGCGACCGCAGGGAGCGAAGCAATCTTTAAAGATTGCTTCGTCGCTGTCGCTCCTCGCAATGACACGGTTACTTCCGGAAGCTGAACTGTTACCGATAATGTCTGATGATGAATTTATTCCTTCGTCTTGCCCCCTTAACCCTTCACCCTTAACCCTTGACCCTTTTATATCCGGCCTTAAGTTTACCCAGAAGGCATCATTAGGAAGGGTTAAGCCGATAAAGAAATAGTTAAGGAGTTGTTTGGTTTCTTGTCGTAATTCGCTATCACCATTCCCCCTCACCCTAACCCTCTCCCCTGCGGGGAGAGGGAATACTTTGTCTCTTTTCAAAAAATCACCCTTATCTAACAGTAATTTAAAATTGTTTGTTTGGTTATCATAGGCAAGAGAGCGCAAATGCAAAGGGCGGAATTTATCTTGGGCGATGGCGTTGTGCAATGAAACGAATTGAGCAGAAATATCCAGGACGCCGGCAACTTGAGAAATCCCAGATTGCTCAAAAATGAGGAAAAAACATAAAACTAAGGCTATGATTTTTATTGGTTTTTGTGGCATTATTTTTTTTGTATTGATGCTGATAAGCTCTGCAGCAATCACGCTTTAAGAACGAGATTGCTTCGTCGCAGATTAGCAGACGAAAGCTCCTCGCAATGACGGTGAAAACACCTATTCCATTCAGTCTGTTGAAGTTGCGATTTTTACCAGCCGAGTTATTGATTAAAGTATATATTATATAGTGGGGGAATGTAAGGCTAAAACAGCGGAAAAAGAAAGCGCTTTCGTAGCGTTCAATATTACACTTGACAGCTGTACTAATTTATCTTATCCTTATGATTTAGTAATACTTTCAAACCAAGACCCCAAGATTTTTTTTGAAAATCTTGGGGTTACCCGCAAAAACATGGTAAATCTCTAACGAGATTTACCATTGCGGCCCTTCGGGCGAATTTTATCACCTAAAAAAACGGTAAAAATTCGGTAATATGCCTGACTTCCAAACCCAAATCATTCGCAGCCCAAAGCGGAAGAAAACTGTATCCGCGAAATTGGTCAAGGACATCCTCTATATTTACGCGCCTTCCTATATAGCGGAGGCACAGCTTACCAAAATTGTGGACAGCTTTAAATCCCGAGTTGCCAAATCCCAGCTTAGAAAAGAGCTAAAGAAAAACCAGGACCTTAATCTTATAGCCCAGAGGCTTAATGAACGCTATTTCAACGGCAAACTTCACATAAAATCAATCGAATACTCCGTTGACCAAGATAGAAAATTCGGCTGCTGCGATTACAATACTAAATGTATCCGTATCTCACACCGCCTAAAGGATATGCCGGAATGGGTCAGGGATTACGTCATTGTCCATGAAATGGCCCACTTGGTAGAGCCAAATCACTCGGGCGCATTCTGGAAAATTATAGAAGGGTATAAACTCGCGGAGAGGGCGAAAGGATTTCTCCTTGCCAAAGGGTTAGAAGAGAATGAAACAGACTAAAAATAAATCTTTTTTGCTAATTGCCTGCCGCTTTCAGTTAAAAAAATCCTATTTATTGCCTCTAATAATTTTTCTTTATCCTTTATCGGAAACTCATCTTTAAGATTCACCAGCCAATCCGCGTCGTAAAGCACTTTAAAATTATTGGTATCTACCTTGCCCGGAGAATGATGATTAGCGATAATCACGCACACCTCATCAATAATTTCCTGCGGGAATTGCAGTTTTTTTAAAATTTCCCTGGCAATGGGCGGGCCTTCTATTTCCTGAAATTTTCCGGAACTGCTTTTGTGCTTTTCTTCTGCCTTGTGTATCCCGATATCATGCAGGATCGCCGCGGCGATAACCACAGCCGGATCCGCTTCTTCTGCCCGCAGAAGCTGTTCGGCAAAATCCAGCACTTTTTCGGCGTGGATAATCCTTTTTATGTCCCGGCCAAAATAATTCTTCATTTCCGCTAACAATAATTCTCTTTTGGCATTAAACTTTCCGGCTGTGATTTTTCTTTCCTTTGCCGAAGCCAATAATTGCTGATAACGGCCTTCTCCCAAGCACTCTTTCGCCTTTGGGCACCAGAAAGCGCAGCCAAAGTCAACCTGCGGATTAACTACTTCCTGTTTACAGCTGCGGCATATTCTCCTGGATTCATCCTTAAAGAATTCAATCTGCGCCTTGCAATTTGGGCAGGCAACCTCAAAGATGTCCTCGGAGCGCCAAAACCTCCAGTCTTGGCCCGGGCATTTCACATCCATCTCTATAACCACTCCTCCGAAAGAATATCACCCTGCAGGCCGACCACGATGGACTTAACGGGTATCTTGCGCTTAGCTGTTTGAATGGCCTCCTTAGCCAAGGAGACTAACCCTCCACAACAAGGAACTTGCATAATCATTATCGTCAAAGTGTTAATCTTGGCGTCGTCAACCAATGATTTTATTTTTTCAATATAAACATCATGGCCCTCATCAAGCTTGGGGCAGGCGATAGCCAGCGCTTTGCCTTTAAGATAATCCTTGTGAAAATCCGCCAGCGCGTAAGCCACGCAATCCGCGGATAAAAGCACATCCGCCTTTTGATAATATGGCGCCTCGGGAGAAATCAAATGCAGCTGCACCGGCCACTGCCGTAACTGCGATTTGCCAGCGGCTTGAGTATCAGCCGCATTTTCATTAGGCTTAAATTCCATAATGCGCGAACCCGGGCATCCTTCAAAATGTTTCATTTGGTTTTGACCCTCCTTAAAGCCGCCACTCTTTGTAGGGACAGCACACTGTGCTGTCCCTACAACTGGCAATGACGCATGAACGGGTTTTCCCTGCATTAACTTTTTAACTTCTTTCTCGTCAAACTCTTGCGCCTGGCGCTCAATAATAGTTATTGCTCCTTGAGGGCAATGGCCGAGGCAGGCGCCTAACCCGTCACAATAGACATCCGAAACCAACTTTGCCTTGCCATTAATAATCTTTAATGCACCCTCGGCGCAATTCGGCGCGCATAAGCCGCAGCCATTGCATTTTTCTTCATCGATATGTACGATTTTTCGGTTCATGATTTCCTATAACTTATCGTGCCGGCAAACGGGTCGGATAAATCCGATCCCTACAGACGTGCAACAGGTGCCAGCCACTCTGTAGGGGCGCGATTTATCGCGCCCGAAAATACGTAAACGGGTTTGATAAATCAAACCCCTACAGACATACAGCTACTTCTTTTCTATCGCTTTAACGCCGCGCGTAAGTCATCGTCCACATTGCCCACCGGCGCGATGTTAAATTTATCCACTAAAACTTTGAGCACATTCGGCGAAACAAAAGCCGGCAACGACGGGCCTAATTTAATATTCTTGATGCCTAAAGACAGAAGGGTAATCAAAATGCAAACTGCTTTTTGCTCATACCAAGAAAGTATCAACGATAAAGGCAATTCATTGACCCCGCATTTAAAAGCGTCGGCCAAAGCTAAAGCGATTTTGATCGCGGAATAGGCGTCGTTGCATTGGCCACAATCCAATAAACGGGGAATACCGCCAATATTTCCAAACTCCAGCTTATTAAACCTGTATTTTCCGCAGGCAAGGGTCAAAATCACGCAATCTTTAGGAACCTTCTGGGCGAATTCGGTGTAATAGTTCCTCCCGGATTTTGCTCCGTCACAGCCGCCAATTAAAAAGAAATGCTTGATTGCCCCGCTTTTTACCGCGGCGATAACTTTATTCGCGACCGATAAAGTCGCGTTATGTCCAAACCCGACGATAATTTCTTTGCCCGGCTTGTCTTCCTTGAATCCGCCTAATTCCTGTGCCCTTTTGATTACTTGGCTGAAATCTTTTTTTCCGTTTAGCCTTTCGATGTGCGTGACGCCCGGCCAGGCGACTAAACCAGTAGTAAAAATCCTGTTCGCATACGAATCTGCCGGCTTTTGGATACAATTCGTAGTCATCAGTATTGCTCCCGGTAATTCCGCGAATTCTTTTTGTTGATCCTGCCAGGCTCCGCCGTAATTGCCGGCTAAATGCTTGTATTTATTTAGCCCCGGATATCCATGGCTGGTGAGCATCTCGCCGTGAGTATAAATATTTATCCCTTTGCCTTCGGTTTGCTTTAACAAATCTTCCAAATCCAGAAGGTCATGCCCGGAGACAACTATCGCCGGGCCTTTTCGGAAGCCCAGCGAAACTTTTGTCGGCACGGGATTCCCAAAATGCTCGGTATGCGCGCTATCCAAAAGTTGCAGGCATTTAAAATTCACCTTGCCGAACTCCATGTTTAAAGCTACGAGTTCATCAGCGGTAAGGCTATCGTCAACCAGCGCGGCCAGGCCTTTATAAAAGAAAAAAGAGATTTCTTCATCTTGCTTTTCAAATATATAGGCATGATCCGCGTAGGCCGCCATTCCTTTTAATCCGTAAAGCAAAAGTTCTTTTAAGCTTCTGATATCTTCATTAGCATTTATGCCGGGAATCAAGGCTATCTTACTGCCCTGCTCAATTAAACCTTCCAGGCTTGCTGCTGGTTCCCAAGATACAACTTGCGGCAACACCCCTGAAAAATCCCCGTTGTTTTGCTTTTTATAGGTTTCCAGAAACGCGGTTTTTACCCTGTTTTTTATTTCGTAAGAACGTAAAAGTATTCTTTGTAACTTCTGCGGATCAAAGTCAACATTAGTTACGGTAGCAAACAACGCCTCAACCACAAAAAGATCAGCCTGCGCGTCTTTTATCCCGGCTTCCCGCGCCAGCTTCCCATATATCCCAATTCCCTCCAGGCTATAAATTATCAAATCCTGCAATGCCGATACCTGCGCGTCTTTGCCGCATACGCCTTTGATAGAACATACTTTCCCGCCTGCCGCCTGCTCACACTGCCTGCAAAACATATCCATTGTAACCTCCTATTTTTGTAGGGACTGTCACTGACTTCGTCGGCTAACCTTCGGGGACTGTCCCTGAATATTGCGACAACAACTCAACTTTTCTGATTCTGATTATACATTATAGCAAATATGATTGCCTTGACTTAGGTCAAGACTTACCGCAAATCGTCATTGCGAGGAACCCTCGTTTGACATATCAGTGACGAAGCAATCTCATTTTTAAGTACGAGATTGCTTCGTCGCCTCTTCCTGACTATAGCTCCTCGCAATGACGCCGAGCTGCGGGACAGCCTTATATCAGCCATTCGCAATCTTTCGCAGGGATTCCTTGTTTAGGATAGTTACTATTTTTTCTTTGAGGAAAATGATTTTTTTACTTTTGAGTTTTTTAAAATTCCGGGAGAGGGTTTCGGGGATAGTGCCAAGCTTCATTGCCAAGTCTGATTTTTTCAGGTCTAGTTCGAAAGTATTACTGCCTTTTTCCCGGCAAAGAATTAAGATATATTTTGCCAGCCGGCTTAGGACACTGCGCAGGGATAAGTCTTCGATTATATCCGCGAACCTTCTTTGCCTGTCTGCCACAGCCTGCAGAATACGCATTCCAACTTCCGGGTATTCTTTGGAAAGGCTCAAAAATTCTATCTTGGGAAAAAATAAAACCTGCGCGCTGGTAATTGCCTCGGCATAAGCAGGATAATCCTTACCGGAAAAAATGGTTGCCTCGGCTATGGTGTCGCCAGCAATAGCGATGTGCAGGATGTATTCTTTGCCTTCCGCGGAAAGTTTATATATTTTTATCCTGCCTTCCAAAACTATATAAAAACCCGCGGCCTTATCGCCTTCGGAAAATATCAGCGTGTTTTTTTTAATCTTTTGGCAAATGGCAATTCGAGCGAGACGGACAATCTGAAAACTATTTAAGCCAAAGAATAATCCACTTTTTTTTAGATAAGCTTCCGCGTCCATCAATTTATTCTGTAGGCTGCCACTTTTTCTTCTACTTGCGGGGCAACGATAAATTTGTATTCTTGAAGCTCATTTTTCTTACAAATTATTTCGGTATTGTCTGTGGCTTTATCGCAATAATGAGCCACTATCCCAGCACAAAACTCTAAAATAGAGTTATCTTCAATATCGCCGCGCAACAAAGCCGAAGGCCCGGCTAAATTGTATGGCGAAAACAATAAATCGTCATTGTTTTTAAACATACCCAGCTGATTATTCTCGGTTTCATCCCTGCCCACTACTAATTTTAAGCGGCTCGCAAGCCGGAAATGCCTGCCTATTTTAAGCAGCCTGGCATCCGGAGCGTTTAACCCTTCATGGCGTATTAAGTCTTTCAATCTAAGGCTATATTCCGGATCAGCGAGAAGGCAGCCGCCGCCGGGGCAGGGGTAATCATTTATGCCGAATTCTTTTGCCAGGGCAAACTGCTCTGTCCTGCTGCGGCCGTTTATCGCTAATAATTTATCTCTTTCAATCCAACCTTCTTTTTCAGGGATTGTAGGCTCTAAGACTTTTGCTGAAAGCGGGCGCAGAACTAAACCCTCAAGCCCGGACTCTTTTTCGATAAGCATCATTGTCCTTAATTTCTGGGACATCGGCCGCTGGCCTAACACCTCCCCGGTAAAGACAAAAGAGGCGCCTTCTTTTTGCATAAGCTCTTTGGCTTTTTTAAACAAAAGGATGCGGCAATCAATACAGGGATTCATATTTGAGCCATAGCCGTGTTTCGGGTTTTTTATGATTTCCAATATTTCATTAGTTGTATCAACCAACAACAGCTTTACGCCTAACTCTTGAGCGACCTTAGAGGCCTGATGATGGCAGGAGCCGTCTTTATTCTTGCGGCTGCACAGGCAAAAAGGGCTTACGGTATTTAGGGCAATTAATTCTACCCCTAAATCCTTCATAAGCTTAACAGCTAAAGTGCTGTCCAATCCTCCGGAAATCAACGCTATTGCTTTCATATATACACAGATACCGCGATAGAGACACACTTTCACAAATAAGCACAGATATAGTATCTATCTGTGTTTATCTTAAGCCCATGCTAAAAGCATGGACATCTATGCTCATATAGAAAAACTCTTCTATCCTTAACCTAAATTCGGCTTGCTTCCTTTATTAGCGCGCTTTGAACGCCAGGAAAGTTTGCCTCTTCTTTTACGTTTACTCATTGTTTACCTCCGTTATTTTTCATTATATACTCACCTAGAGTTAATGGCCAACCGCGATATTTTTCAAATAGGCGATTGTTTCTATTATCCTATATGGCCGAACGGCTTTTATTTCCTTTAACGTGCTCAAGCCTCCTCTTACAATTACAGTTTTGATCCCGGCGTTATTGCCCGCCAGGGCATCAATAGCCATATCGCCGACGTAAAGCGCCTCTTCTTTAGAAACATTTAACTTCTCGATAACCTTGAGCAAAATTTCCGGATCTGGCTTGCCTTGGGTTAATTTGTCAGCGCACAAGCAATAAGCGAAATATTTCTTTATTTTTAGCCGGCGTAAAATAAGATTAGTAAACTCTGTCGGCCGGTTGCTGGCAATGGCCAGCTTAAAGCCTGAGCGCTTCAAGTATTCTAACGTGCTTTTAACAAAAGGCAAAAGGCGGCTTGAGCGCGTAAGAGAACCTTTGTGGTGGCGGCGATAAATCACCAATGCTTTTTCTATATCTTGCTCTTTAACAAAGGCGCCGATAAGGCTCTTGTCACCCCATCCAACTGCTTTAAGTATCTTCCGGCCGGATTGCGTAGGATAACCGAGCTTGCGCAAGGTGAAATTCACACTGTTGATTATCGCCTGATACGCGTTTACCAGCGTCCCATCCAAATCGAAAATAACTAATTTTATCATAACTCTGCTGTGGGGTCAGGCCCTAAACGCGGTTGGAAACTGTCCCCATTACTTGGGGACAGTTCTTGCGGTTGATTTGGACCTGACCCCACGGTTAAATTGGACCTGACCCCGAAAATACGAAAATAAAACGCCACTTGTTTGTTATCCAAGTGGCGCGGAGAATATACGAAGAAGCCTTTATTGGGCTGACTGCGTAGACTGCTCTTGTCCGGTAGGGCCTTCCTGAATATCTTCTATTTTCTCAACCGAAATATGCTTGGTAGTATTCTTTCCGTCTTTAGCAACATAATCCACGCTTACGGTATCCCCTACTTTTAGCCCTGAAATCCCGGAAATATTTTCAAATTTAGTTTCTTGCGGCACAGAAATAATAAGCTCCCTGTCTTCTTCTGTCTGATAATCGATATAGCTGATGGTAACAGCTGACTGCCCCTGGTCTATCGCTTTCACCTCGCCCCAAACCCATAAAACCTCATCCGAAGGAGCTGATTGTTGAAAATCGCTGCTCTGCACCTGGTTTTGGGCAAAGGCAAGCGGCAACGACAAGAAACAAATCGCAAGTATTGCTATAGAAAAGGTGATTTTATTTTTCATAAGTATATCCCCCCTTATTGAAGCATCACTTTAACAGAAATACGGCATATTGTCAAATCAAAAGTATCTCTACTCTTGCGGCTTATTCAACATCCGCGTCATATAGCCGCCGGTCAGGCCGTCTAAAGCCGCGGTCAATTCCTCTATCCTCAATTCCTTCTCAAATCTCACTTTCGGCGGGACATTTTCCATAGTTACCAGCTCCGCCTTTAGGCGTTTACGCTCAAAATACGTCCGGTTAACCTCATCAAGTATATCATCCCGCAACTGCACCATCAGGCGGCTTCGGACATCGATAGAAGTCTGGTCCGTAGAAAAAATCAGGT
>CAKKQA010000103.1:0-3591 GCA_919901925.1 Omnitrophica bacterium GWA2_41_15
TCCCGAAGGTTCAATTATGTAAGGGACTAATCTCTCTTTTGTTTTATCATCAAAATACGATAAATCCTTGCCGGAGAACTTGGAATGTTGAACTAAATCAAAATCACTTCTGTTGGCAATGCCCTCTAGCTCCGACCAGCCGAAAGGAAATTGGTATTCAATATCTGAACATGCTTTCGCGTAGTGCGCTAATTCATCTTTGCCATGTGGCCTGATACGCAGATTTTCTTTGCGCATTCCCAGCGTAATATACCAGTTGAAGCGTTCGTTTACCCAGTATTCGTAATACTTATCTGCTTCTTCGGGCCGGACAAAATACTCAATTTCCATCTGCTCAAATTCGCGGGTGCGGAAAGTCAAGTTGCCCGGAGTGATTTCGTTACGAAATGATTTTCCTATTTGCGCGATGCCAAAGGGAAGTTTTTTGCGCGCGGTATCTAATACATTCGCGAAATTGACAAATATGCCTTGGGCAGTTTCCGGGCGAAGGTAAGTTAAGTTTGAGGTATCCTCGACCGGGCCCAGAAAAGTTTTAAGCATCAGGTTAAACGCCCGAGCCTCGGTTAAATCTTTACTGCCGCATTCAGGGCAGGCGTTTTTAATGTGGTCAGGGCGCCATCTCTTTTTGCATTGTTTGCAGTCAACGGATAAATCCGAAAAGTTTTGGGCATGGCCTGATGCCTCCCAAACTTTTGGATGCATCAGTATCGCCGCATCCAAGCCGACCATATCCGGGCGTTGGTGGACATTAGCCTTCCACCAAGCTTCTTTGATATTGCGTTTTAGTTCTACTCCGTAAGGGCCATAATCCCAGGTATTGGCAAGGCCGCCATAGATTTCGGAGCCTTGGAATATAAAGCCCCTGCGCTTACAAAGCGATACTATTTTATCCATTAAATTTTCAGCCATAGTCTTCTATGTATAGCGTAATTTTATCTAAAAATCAAGTGTTTTTCTGCGGTCGGCTATATTTTCCTCTCCCCTTTAGGGGAGAGGATTAAGGTGAGGGGTTAATAGTCAGCTTTAATTCTTTTATAGCATTTATTATCGTTTCACAAACACCCTCAATATTTTTAAGTATATCTAAATCGCTGAATCTGATTATGCGTATTCTATAACACGCTAATTCTTTTGTTCTTATTTCGTCCTGTTTTTTGCCAAGTTCTTCATAATGTTGCCCACCGTCAAGTTCAATCCCCAGTTTGTATTCGGGCGTGTAAAAATCCAGGATATAGGAATTAATGGGATATTGCCTGCGGAATTTAATTCCTTCGAGTTGTCTATTTCTTAGGAATAACCAGAGTTTCTTTTCAGCGTCAGTTTGGTTTTTACGAAGGTTGCGAGAGAGATTGATGCTATGTTTTTTAATTGGTCCCCCCTCACCCTAACCCTCTCCCCTTCGGGGGAGAGGGAACAGAAGCACTTCTGTAAATTTTCTCTATTTTGCTTTCTGTGCCTTCTGTTGTGTTTTCTGCCACATCTTCTATTGTGTCTTTTGTTAAATCTTCTCTAGCTCTTCTTTCTTTATCGTAAACGAATGTTCCGGGGCGGGGAATTTGCTTTCGAGCACTTCTTGTTTATAGGTTTTTATCGCCTCCAGAATCATAGGTGATAAGTTGATATATTTCTTGACGAACTTAGGGGTGTAACGGTCAAATAGGCCCAGCATATCATTGCTGACTAAGACTTGGCCGTCGCAATCAATCCCAGCGCCGATGCCGATAGTCGGGATTTTTAATTCTTTAGTGATTATACCGGCAATTTTATCCGGTACACATTCTAAAACTATCGCGAAGCAGCCTAATCCTTCTAGTTTTTTTGCTTGTTCAATCAGCCGTTTAGCTGCTTCTGCGTCTTTGCCCTGAACTTTAAAACCCCCAAGTTTATCCGCGGTCTGCGGAGTAAGGCCGATATGGCCCATTACTGGGATTGCGGCTTTGATTATTTTTTCGGTGACCTCGAGGCATTTATCGAACCATTCTAGTTTTACGCAGTCGCATTTAGCCTCGTCAAGAAAACGCCGGGCATTTTTTACCGCTTCATCCGGACGCGACTGATAAGATTCATATGGCATATCGCCTATTACCAAGGCATTTTTTACCGCGCGTGTGACTGCTTTAGCATGATGCAGCATTTCATACATGCCTACTTTAGTCGTTGAATCCAGCCCTAAGACGACGTTAGCCACTGAATCTCCGACTAAGATCATATCGATTCCCGCGGCGTCAACCAGCGATGCTAACGGATAGTCGTAGGCGGTAAGCATCGTAATTTTACGTTTGTTCTTTAATGCCAGAATATCTTTAACTGTTATTTTCTCCATCTTCTCCCTTTAAAAAGGGGCCAGGCCCCTTTTGTGCTTGTTCGATTATCCGAAAATCGATATTATCCCTCATTTTCTTTAAAAGTTCCACTCCTTTTTCTTTTCCTAAAACAAAAACAGTTGTGCTAAGTCCGTCGGCTATTGTGGCGTTATTAGCTATAATTGTCGCTGACAGAATTTTGTTTTCTACAGGATAGCCATTGCGGGGATCGATTATATGGCTATAGCGCCTGCCTTTTGAAACAAAAAATTGTTGATAATCGCCCGAAGTGGCAACTGCCTGATTTTCTAAATCCAGATAAAAATATATTTTATCCGGATTGCGGGGATGTTGAATCCCGATATGCCATGGACGGTTATTCTTTTTGCCAAGGCAATAAATGTTTCCTCCGGCATTAATCAGCGCGGAATTGACCCCGAATTCTTTCAGGCGTTTAACCGCCATATCAACGGCATATCCTTTAGCAATGCCGCCAAGGTCTATAGTAACACCGGGTTGAGTGAATCTGATTACGGAGTTGTTTTCATCGATGAGGATTTTATCAGAGCCGACGAGCGCGAGTTTATCTTCAATCTCTCGCGGCGAAGGCAAGGTAACTTCTTTTTGCGGGTTTCGCGCTTTTTTGATCTTGTTTTTCCAAAGATCAGCTAAAGGGTTTATTGTGATATCAAACGCGCCATCGCTAAGGCTATAAATGTGTATTGATTCCTTGACTAAATTAAATAGGTCTTTACTTGCTTTTATTTCGCCGTTAGCGTTTAGTTGTGAAACTTCAGATGAGGGATCAAATTTATTCGCGATTTTTTCTATTCGTTTTATCTCGTCGAATGCGGCGTTTATCGCAAGTTTATCCTGACAGGTAATCTCGACCAGAGTCCACATCAGGAAACGCGATTCTTTGTGGTATGGCTTCTGGCCGCAACCAGCTAACCCTATCGTCATTGCGAGGAGCCCTATCAATAACGAGGCGACGAAGCAATCTCTTTTTCTTTTTTCTCCTATCTCCAATCTGCAATTTTTTTGGGAGATGCTGGCGGCCATCAGTTCTCCTTCGCCCATCAATTGTTAAGCGCTTGTAGGGCTTCGAAGCAATGAGCAATAGAAACTCAAAGCAGAACTTGTTGCTGCGAAGCCATTCTTCTTCGCTCATCGATAAGCTGACTATGGTAGAGCTACGAAGCAATCTTATCTGGAATCTCGTAGCAGAATTTATTGCTGCGAAGCCATTCTTCTTCGCTCATCGATAAGCTGACTATGGTAGAGCTAC
>CAKKQA010000103.1:3691-9251 GCA_919901925.1 Omnitrophica bacterium GWA2_41_15
GAAGCAATCTTATCTGGAATCTCGTAGCAGAATTTATTGCTGCGAAGCCATACCATTGTCAGCTACTTGAATGGCGTAGCAGAACGTAAAAATTCCTTGAAACGAAATCCTTTCAGCGCCCTTGCCGTGAAGAAGTAAAAGTAAGAAGTCTTTATCTGGGGCGAGTTAAATATGATGTCAAAAATAATGTGCTGCGAGAGGCCTAATACAAATGATACCCATAAAAGCCCGGGCTTAAAATAAAAAATTATTATCAATAGCGCTAAAATTAATTCCAGCGAATGAAAAATAATCGTCAAACGCTTGATTTTATTTTCATTGAACATTTTAAAGAAGCGGCTGATTTTGAAATTTATTCCCTGTTCTCTGTAATAATCAAACAGATGGTCAACATCTATTAAAAAACCGCCGATGAAAGAGGCAATAAAGCAGGATATATCGCGGCTATAGGAATAGATCACCGAACTTATTGTTACTGTGGCGATGAAATGGTATTGTGGTTTCATGTGGTGATTATAATGGTTAGTGAGTTGGGGAAGTTTTTACAGCGTCATTGCGAGGAACCCTTATTTGACATGTCTGTGACGAAGCAATCACGTTTTTAAGATGAGATTGCTTCGTCGCCTCGAGTTAATGAAGGCTCCTCGCAATGACTTGTCCTCTTCCGATTTCTAAAGCATTACTAATGTTAGCAAGCCACCACGTTATTATAGCTTGCCTCGATGGTTTTAACTAAGTTTGTTAACATCGTATTTACCGGCGCCGCTAGGCCTAAGCTTTGCGCCTGGCGGACAATAACGCCGTTTATGAAATCTATTTCCGTGTGTTTTTTCTTCTGTACATCCTGAAGCATGCTCGAGATATTTGCCGCCGTTGCCTGGCAGACTGCTTCCACTTTCGCTAATGGGTCGTCGTATATAAGCTTTATCCTTTTCCTTTTGGCCACTCTCACCGCCTCGCTGACTGCCTGTTCCATGATTTTTCTTGTGCCTTCAAACTCAAGAAGCTTGCCGTTTGGCAGACGGGTTATCGCGGTTAAGGCGTTTATTCCGACGTTAATAATCAATTTTGACCAGATAAGCGCTTTGATATCTTTGGAAATACGGGTTTCTATGCCGGCTTTATTGAATGTTTCGCGCAAGGAGCGCAATCCTACGGGTATTTTTCCGTCTATGCGTCCGATTATGGTTTCTCCGGTACCGGCATGTTTGATATTGGCTATTTTTAAAAGTGTCGCGCCTTGGTTAGTGATCCCTCCGATAACCCTCTCCGGCCCAAAAACTTCCGATATGACTTCGATATTGCCGAGGCCGTTCTGCAAGGTCAAAATCATAGTTGATTCTGCCACGATACTTTCTATATTTTTTATCGCCTCTTTTGTATGATATGATTTCACGGCGATGATAATTAAATCTGCGGGGCCGATTTCTTTCGGGTCAGTGGTCATTTTAACCTTTACCTGCCAAGAGCCGGATACGCCTTGAGATTTTATGCCTTCTTCACTGATTTTTTCGGCGCGTTGAGGATTATTATCTAAAAGCCAGACGTCTTCTTTCGCCTTTGCTAAAAAACCGGCAAATAGGCTCCCCATAGCACCCGAACCGATAATTACGATTTTCATAGTTTTTTCTCCTTTAAACCGTTTCTAACTGCGTAGGTTGGAAGCGGCCTATTCCAATATTAATGATTTTATTTTTGATAAATCTCTTTGATATTGGATGCTATCTTCTACGAATTCCTTATAAGCATCTGGTTTTATCGATAAAACATCATCAAACTTACATATCTTAACAAGTGTTTGATTTGGATTTAGATATTCGCTATAAGAAGATTTCGACCACTCATGTGGATTATTAACAATATAAGCAGTAACGGGGTTTAGATGCAGGTATCTTGTCAGATGAAGCAAATACTCATCATTTTTAACCAAAATTTCCTTAAATCTTCCTTCCCAAAGCGGCCCTTTTCTTTTGTGTTTTAGATTGAAATAACGCGTATAACTGTTGAAAATATTATTGATAAAGGTTGATATGCCATTTGTTTTTAGTTGTTTTAAGATAAAATGTAAATGGGTAGGCATAATACAGTAAGCAATTATTTCTACGCGTTTTTCTGTGGGATTTATTGATAGGCTTGGATTACAACTGTTCTTTTTCTCAATAGAAGACTTGTTAAATTCGGAAAAGCTTATGAGAGGTTTCTCTTTTTGATAATAACGAATTATCTCAAGCATGCGCGAGTAATCCGCCTCTTCATTAAATATTTTGAATCCCGCGATACTTTTACTAAAAACATGATATGTGTTTTCGTTTATTAACAATCGCATTTGTTTTTTACCACTTCTAACCTACGCAGTTGGAAGTGGTTTTTAGGATAAAATTTCGAGTATTGCTTTCGATTTCGGCTTGACCTGTAAATGGTATTCAACAAAGTTATCCACGATACGGTTTAGTTCTTCTTTGACCTCGCCGTCTATCGTCAGCCTAAGCGCTGTCTGCCAGGGGCTTTGTTCCATATGCAGGAGTGAAACTATTGTGCCTTTCAATATTCCGGTTGAATATTCGTCATCGGTCCAACATTTCGGGCACAGAAGCCCGCCGCGCTTAACATTAAAATACCCTTGTTCGATGATGTTCGAGTTGCAGGCAATACAGCTATTTAATCTTGGCTTAAAACCGATAAGCTTTAAAAATTTTAGCATAAATATTCGTGATACCCGTTGAGGTTGAGCGCCTGTGTCTATGTGCCTTAGGCTTTCAAAAAGCAGCGAATAGATATTGAGATTTATTTCTTCCTGCGCGGTTAAATGGTCTACAAGGTCGACAAGATAGCTTGCAACCGCGGTTGCCTCGATATTGGCGCGTATTTTATTAAAATTCTCGTTACAGTCGCATTGCGATACGAGGTGAATTTCAGAATTACGGCTTTGGTAATAAATTATTTCATTGCAGGAAAAAGGCTCTAATGTCGAGCCGAATTTTTTGCGGTCTTTGCGGATGCCCTTAAGTATGCCTTTGATTTTTCCGTGTTCCTTAGTAAAGAAACTGGCGATTATGCTGGTTTCACGGAAATCGAAGGTCTTTAAAACTATAGATTCGGTTTTTAGGATAGCCATGTTATTTAAACGCGGCATCTAACCCTTGCAGATTGTGGCAAATTAACATTTTCGTCATTGCGAGGAGCTGTCGTTGGCACTAGGCGACGAAGCAATCTCGTTTTAAAATACGAGATTGCTTCGTCACCGGCATGTCAAACGAGGGTTTCTCGCAATGACGGCCTATTTGACCCAGCCTGCGGAGGTTTCAGCTGATGATATTAAATAATCTTATTAAATATTTTTTGTTGTTTCTTGAACATTTTTTCTTTATTCTTTTGTGTGTTATCTTCATATCCTATAATGTGCAGAATGCCGTGTATGATGTAAAGCAATAGCTCGTCTTTAGCTTTGGTGTTATAGATTTTGGCGTTTTCTTTTACCGCGTCTAAGGAAATCGCGATATCGCCGCTTGTTTTTGTGTAATTAAAGGTAATAACGTCGGTAGGAAAGTCGTGATTGAGGTATTTTTTGTTTAATGCCCTTATTTGGCGTTTGCCGATCAAAATTATCCCTATGGGCCAATCATCCCTGATTTTAAGAAGCTTACGAATTCTCAGGATTTTGCTCTTTATCTTCTTTTGGGAGATGGGCAGGGGTTTTGATGTGGTTTTTCTTATGATTACTCTCTTCCCGAGAGGCTTCTGGGTATTTAATCCGGTCATGGTATATTCCGCTTAACATATGTATAAATACACTCGCTATTTTTTCCAGATCGCGCAAAGTCAGGTCGCAATCATCAAGCTGTCCGTCAATAAATTTGTTATTGATTATTTTATGGACTACATCCTCGATCCTCGGCGCTTGAGGGTCGTTTATAGCCCGTGACGCTGCCTCTACCGAATCAGCCAGAAGCACTATCGCGGTTTCTTTTGAATTCGGCTTAGGGCCTGGATAACGGAAACCTTCTTCCTGTATTTGGCTGGGCTCTTGAATATCTTCAAGGGCCTTGCGGTAAAAATAGTAAACCAGGCTTGTGCCGTGATGAGTAGTAATAAAATCTATTATAGAAGGTTTAAGCCGGTATTTTTTGGCAAGCATTACCCCTTCTTTAATATGGCTCATTATCATCATTTTGCTTATTGAAGGCGTGATGTTGGAATGTTTGCCGCCGTTTTTCTGGTTTTCCATAAAGTATTCGGAGTTAGCAAGTTTACCGATATCGTGGTAATACGAGCCAATACGGGCAAGCAAGGCGTTAGCGCCTATTCTTTCCGCTGCCGCCTCTGATAAATTCCCGACGATCAAGCTATGATGGTATGTGCCGGGCGCCTCAAGGATCAGCCTTTTTAATAGGGGATGCTCGAGGTCGGATAATTCAAGCAGGCTTATGTTTGTGGCTATGCCGAAAATATTTTCCAGAAGCGGCAAAAGCCCTGTGGCGAAGATACCGCAGATGATTCCGCTAAAAAGGCTGGGAAGGGCTTCTTGGTAACCACAGCGATAGGCAAGCATAAACAATGCCATTTGAATTATTCCGGCACAAAGGCCCGCGGTTAATATCCGCGCCCTTTTTCTTAGCTTCCATGTAAGTATTCCGCCTGCAAGCGATGAAATCAAGAATATCAAATACATATAAAGCGAGCCGCCGGATATTATGCCGGCAAATATAGCTGCTATACTGCCCATAATAAAAGTCAGCTCGAGATTATTATAAAGGATAGTGACAAGTATCACAATGCAGGTGACAGGCATATAACCGGGGTTGATATTATGCGTAATTATTTGTTTTGCCGTGAATATAAACGCGGCCAAAAGAAAACCAAGGACTAAAAATGTCTGTTTTTTATTCTCTTTTACCGCACGCATAAGAATAGCGAAATATAAAGTAAAACAGACAAGCGCGAGGATGCCAAATATGTTTATATCAAGCAGCCAGGAAATGGCTATTAAGGCAATTACCCCGCTTAAGAAGTATATTTTATTCAGGGAATTCCTGATGAAAATATATTTATTGTTTTTTGGCTGTTTTTTCATGTGGATTTAATCTCTGGGGATCTTTAGTTTCTGTCCGGCGTAGATTTTATTAGGATTTTTGAGGGCATCTTTATTTGCTTCATATATTTTTGTCCATTTTTTGCCGTCCGAGTAGACTTCCGCTCTCGCGGATATTTTTTGCAGGGTATCGCCGGATTTTACGATATAAATGTCAACTTTTTGAACTTGTGTTTGAGGTTCGTTTGTGGTTTCTTCCGCGGCTTCCGCAGGTTCCTGGCTTACGGATGTTTCCTCTGTTGTTATAGTTTCTGTTTTTTCTTCTATTGGCGCGGGTGGTTTTTGCAGTTTTTCAAATTTAAAAAGGTTTTTTAATTCGATTTCTGTCGTATAGGTTGTTCTTTGAGCCGGCCTGTTTTCGGTTTGCTCTACCTGCGGGGCATCGCCTGCCAGATAACCTTGATTGCCGGAAACATCCTGGTCGACCCTGTCTTTTACAACTGGATAAGTGCGGACAATACAGCCAGTTAT
>CAKKQA010000104.1 GCA_919901925.1 Omnitrophica bacterium GWA2_41_15
AGGATGGGATAAGGGCGCAGGCAAAGGCGGCGGTTATGAAGATTTGTTTGCAGACAAGCCAGTTCCCCATGCCATAGAAGCGTCTTTCGGACCTTTAAGCTCTGTAATAGTGGTGCAGGGGAATTATTTTTATAATTTTGTCCAATTTCCGGCAACAGGAGAGCAGGAGCTTGACATGCGCACTTTTACGGAAGCATGGATGGGGCAGATTCTATGGGGCGGGGGAATGACTGGCGTTAAAACCGCTGGAGTTGGACTGTGCAATATGCCGGGATGTTCAGATGAAGGCCCTGTTAATTTTAGCGGAGCGCCGTGGCTTGAGCCGCCAAATGATATAGTAGTTCCGTTTTATTCTGATCCATTTTGCAAAGATCACATTAACAGCAAAGATTGCGTGATGTATCCAATGGTGCGCGGGCTTGTGCCTGAATGCACAAAAGACCTGCAGGTGCGGGCAGTTGTTAATTCTAAAACTTATGTTATTGATCTTAATTCTGTGCCGCCGCAATGGAAAATAATCAGCGAGAGGACAGAGTTTCCAGGAGGGTCAGGAGTGTTTGTAGTAGTGCCTTCTACCGTAAATCAAGAAGCAGGATATCCTTTTGTTATGCGCGGAGCGCGGTTTGACATGAACCGCGCCAACAGAGAGATTTTGAACCGGTTTAATGTTTATTTAGACAGCATCAGCGCTGAAAAATATAAAGCCCCGGTAGGCTTGCCAATGTCTTTTACAACTGAATATGATTATGAGGAAATAGCCGTTCCTGGCCAGACATGGGTGCCTGGCGAATACACCCGCACACAAGGAGGAGACCCTATAAGAAGATACTGCGATTTAGGCAATCCGCCTAATTTAGACGAGAAAGTCTGCACAAAAGATCAAGCCGCAGGAGCTAATTGTTATTGTGGTTTTGGCAGAAGAAGATATCCGGACGATTATACTAAGGAATTTACCAGAGTTCAATTTTTTAACGGCGGCTACGATAGCCAGCAGAGCCAATTTTTTCGCCCGGAAAAAGAAGTTGATTTGTTTGAGGTAGGCAAGCCGTTTGTTCCTTTTAAGATATTTCCATTGGTTCCTTTTGTTGATGAAAACGCCAAAGACGGCGTGGTCCGGCTTTACATGTGCGGCAAAACCAATGGGCTTGACATTGGATTTATAGAAAGCGCTTATCAAGTTCCGCAAGCGCATGATGGCGATCAGATTGATTATTTGCGCAATCCGGAATTGTTTCATCTTTTGTACGAACCGTTTGGAGTTTCCAGATTTTCCCCGTTTTGGGGGTACCCAGAAGAAACACCAGTTTCGCCATTAAGCTTGTCTTCTTCCGCTGTGTTGCCTAATTATCCTTGGGCTTTTAATACAGCTGCGGCCGCGGTTTATGCGCCTGCTTTATCTATAGCCGCGGCGACTGGTCCATCATTAAAAATAATAAAAGTAAAGCCGTCAAATATTTTGCTTCAGCTAAAAAAATTAGATAATCCTTATGCGCCGGGCGAAATTTTAGTAAGATTTAAGCAATCAGTAGATTGTGGAGTAGATTGTAGAAAAGCGGATAAAGCAGCGCTTGACAAATTGCTTGGAGACAGGCGGGTTATTAAAACAAAATCAGGCTTAACAAAGATTATTCTTTCTAAATCAGACGATTTTAACAAAGTTTTAAATGATTTTCGCCAAAGCGATTTAGTAGAAAGCGCCAGCCCTAATTATTTGCTGTTTATAGAGGATCAGCCAAATGATCCGGGATTTCCTTCTTTGTGGGGTTTGCATAACACAGGTCAAACCGGCGGCACAGAGGATGCGGACATAGACGCGCTTTCAGCTTGGGATTTGGAAGATGGTTTGGTCCATGAGGTAGTAGTCGCGGTTATAGACACTGGCGTTGATTATACTCATCCGGATTTGGCAGATAATATTTGGATTAATAAAGACGAGATACCTGATAATGATATAGATGATGACAATAATGGCTTTATAGATGATGTGCGGGGCTGGGATTTTAGCACTTGCGAGGGAATGGACACTCTTGGCAATTGTTTAGTGCCAAAAGAACGCGATAATGATCCTATGGACGATCATTATCACGGCACACATGTGGCAGGAACCATTGGGGCGATAGGCAATAATAACCAAGGAATAATCGGCGTTAATCCGCATATTAAAATAATGCCGATTAAATTTTTAAACAAAGACGGCATGGGCACTAGTGAAGATGCCATTGACGCCATAAAATATGCGACTCAAAACGGCGCAAGAATAATTAACGCGTCTTTTGGCGGCGGTAAATTTGTGCCGGATTTTTTGGCGGCAATAAGCGATTTTCAAAAGCAAGACGGTTTGTTTATTGCCGCGGCAGGCAATAAAGCTGAAAATAATGATTTTAAGCCATATTATCCCGCAGGATATGAATCAGACAATATTATCGCTGTGGCGGCAAGCGATCATAATGATAATTTGGCAGTATTTTCCAATTACGGGGTAATGGGAGTTGATTTAGCCGCGCCGGGCGTAGGTATCTTAAGCGCGGTGCCCGGCAATGCTTATGCTTATTTAGACGGCACCTCTATGGCAGTTCCGCATGTTTCCGGATCTGCGGCATTGTTTTTGTCTGCTTATCCTACTTGGACATATAATCAAGTGAAAAGGATTTTGCTGGAAAATGCGGATGTTAAAGCAAGCTTGCGAAACAAAGTTTATAGTTCCGGCCGTTTGAATATTTACAATGTTTTAAAGTTTGTTTTGGAGCAAAAACCTCCTTCTAATAGTCAGACAGCCAAAGATCCGCTGATTTGGGGATATAATCTAAATCCTGTAAGCGGCAAACAGATTCAAGCAAAAATAGACACTTGGCAGGGAGAGAAATCCATAGCAATTTTACCGGAAGGCAAAGCCGTTGCGGCAATTAAATTTTTGGATGATGATCTGCATCCTTCAAATACGGCCTTAGCTGATGTGAAAAAGATTTGCCGCGAAGGATATTGCACTAAATTGCATCAGGATATGGTCAAAATTCCTTATCATCCGGTTGAGTTTGGCGCTCCGCAAATAGATAATGTCACTAGTTTGGAAAATTGGCAGGCCAAGCCTTTTCCGATAAATGAGGATGTGCCTTATGTTGAGAATTTTTGCGTAGGCGCGCAAGCTGTAATAGAGGCTGAAGATTCAAGCCGAG
>CAKKQA010000105.1 GCA_919901925.1 Omnitrophica bacterium GWA2_41_15
CGCTGATACCATGAAATGCTTAGCCGGATAAATCGCGATTTTTTCTAGTTCTGTTATTTTCTTTCCATCAACAGGGTTGAATTCAGATATTCTTTCGACAATATCATCAAAGAATTCCACTCTTATTGCTGTTTGAGAATAGGCCGGGTATACTTCCACCGTATCTCCCCGCGTCCTTATTTTTCCGCGGTTGAATTCATAGTCATTGCGCTCGTATTGGATATCGACAAGCAGGCGGATAAGCTCATCTCTGCGTAGGTTTTTGTTCTTTTCTATAAATACCAAAGCTTCTTTGTAATCATCGGGTGAGCCTAAATTGTAAATGCAGGAAACCGTCGCGACTATAAGGCAGTCTTTTCTGCTCATTAGTGAACTGGTGGCGGAAAGCCTTAAGCGGTCAAGGCGTTCGTTTATCGAGGCATCTTTTTCTATGTAGGTATCCGTGGATGGGATATATGCCTCCGGCTGGTAATAATCATAGTAACTTACAAAATATTCAACCGCATTTTCAGGAAAGAAATCCTTGAATTCTCCGTAAAGCTGTGCAGCGAGGGTTTTATTGTGTGAAATGACTATTGTCGGGCGGTTTACTTTTTCGATTACATTGGCCAGGGTAAAGGTTTTTCCGGAGCCTGTTACACCGAGTAAGGTTTGGTATTTCTCGCCTTTTAAGATAGCGTTAGACAACGCGGTAATAGCTTTAGGCTGGTCTCCGCAAGGGGCAAATGGCTTGTATAGTTTAAAGCCGGGCATATTATTTTTTAAGAAGGTATTGTTCGATCGGGCCGGCGGCTGATTTATCCCGAAGTTGGCCTAACGCGTAGATTACGCTTGTTTTATAGTCGTTGTTTTCTTCGGATTTTCGTAACGTGGTTATTAAGGCAGCCACAGCTTCAGAGTCACCCCAGTTGCCCAAAATCATAGGCGCGTCTTTATGGAGAGGCGAATTTCTGTCATTTAAGCTTGCGATAAAGAATGCGGGAATTGTTTTGCCGTCTATTCTAAAAATAATTTCAGTGTAATCCCGGTATTCGTTAGTTTGCCGCGCTTTCGTAAAGTTAGCTTTTAGTTCCTGGGTTAACTTTTCTTTTAATTGTTTGAGCGCGTTTATTACCGCTATTTTTAAATAAGCGCTTAATTTCGGATTTTTTAAGTCTTCTATGAGCTCCGGTATTACTGATGTATCAGTTAATTCGCCGGAGATTAATATGCCCGCGCGATAGTTAAGGTTGTTTTTATCTGTTGGAGCTAATGCCCTTTGCTCTTTTTGTTCCTGAAGTATTTTTTTCCTTTCGGACGCTCCTTGTAATTTCACAAGCGCCAATTCTGCCTGGGCTTTAACCATTTCGCTTTCGTCAGAAAGCCTGTTTTTGATAATAGGTATGTATTTTTTGTTAGCAGTCAGGCCCAAAGCCTTTACCGCGGCATTTCTAATCTGGGAATTTTTATCATCAACCATCTTAGCGATAATTTCGCTTGCTGAAGGATTTTTAGGGCCTAGTTTACTGACTGCTTCGATAGCTTCCAGACGGACGTTTTCATTTTCATCTTCAAGCAACGCGATTATAACAGGGACTTTCTTTTCTAAAAGCATAGCTTTAGCGGTGTTTAGCGCTTGTATGCGTATTTCAGGATCTTTGTCTGTCAGGCCGGCATTAAAAATATTTTCCGCCACAACATCGGATGATTGAGCGAGGATTGCGGCTATTTGTATGTTCTGGCGCCGGTTTGGGCTGTTAAGCTTATTCTTTAGTATGGCAAACGCCTGGGGCGTGGCTATTTTACCTAATGCTTCTATAGCGGTAGTTTTGAGCAAGAATTCTTCGTTATCAATATAAGGCGTTATGACTTTGATTGAAGAAGGCTCGCCGATATTTCCTAAGGCTTCGATAGCCGCGGTTTTTAAGGCGATGTCATTTTCTTCAGCATTACAGAATATGCAAGGAAGGATTAATAGGAGTGTTATGAGTGTGATTTTCATGGTTATGCGAGTTCCAGCGACATGTCAAGCGCCGGGGCGGAATGGGTCAGGGCGCCGGCAGAAATTATATCAACTCCGGTTTTAGCGATCCTTTTGAGTTTGGACAAATTGACGCTTCCGGATGCCTCTATTTTAACCGGGCCTTTTAGCCTGACTGCTTTTTTCATCTCTTTTAAATTCATATTATCCAGCATTATTATATCCGGTTTGGCGCTTAGGGCTTCCTTGAATTCTTTAAAGTTTTTGACTTCTACCTCAACCCGGATACTGTTAGGCTTCTTGCTTTTAGCAAGCCTGACGGCGTCATTTATATTTAATCCCAGCCGTGAGGTTAAGGCTAAATGGTTGTCTTTGATCAGAATCATATCCCAAAGGCCAAGGCGATGGTTATATCCGCCGCCGCAGGTAACACTGTATTTTTC
>CAKKQA010000106.1:0-3578 GCA_919901925.1 Omnitrophica bacterium GWA2_41_15
TGCCTAATTGACATTTATGTCCATCGATCTGCTTCTTCCATGCCAGATCAAGGAGCCTTCTATCCCAAACCAATGCTTGCGCGCTATGGCTTGAAAGCGATATATCCGGATTAAACCCGCCATGCACAAAAACTTGCTCATCGCGTTCGATCCAGAGTTGTCCGTTTTTAAGAAAATCAATGTGCGCCTGTGGCATAGGGCCGCCGTTATATGACGCTATTGTCCGGTTACCGCCCTGGCTTGTCCATATTTGCGGTTTATCGCCGCGCAAAGCCCAGTCCATAGCCCACATATCATGATTACCAATAACTAAGTCGCAGTGCTTAACCTTCAAAAGTTCATCGATGCTTTGCTTGACATCCGGGTAACCATCGCATACGTCGCCTAAAACGATTAAGCGATCTTGATTATAATCAAATTTCGAGCGCTCAAAACACTGCATTAGCGCTTTGTAAGCGCCATGGATATCTCCGATAGCGTACGTCTTCACTTACCAATCCTTTACAATGCCTCTTTCAGCCTTTCAAATCTATCAAACATGTCTTGGCGCACATCATGAATATATTCATCAGGGCCGTTTTCCTGGATGAGAAGCTTCTCTCCGGAAAATGTTTTATACAAAAGCTTTTCCTTCCTCTTTTAAGGTTTTTAATAAATATTGCGCGTGGTCACTGCCGCGCTGGGGAAAATCATACAAATCTAAGTAAAGCTGCAGGCCTGAAACGACGTTGTAACCTTTTATTATCCGATTTTTAAAAATACGCCTTTTTTATAGTATGGCCATATCAGGTAAAAATTTCCGCCTTTTTTTAACTCTTTCAAATCGAGGGCCTGCCTTAAGTCTAACGATACCTCATTAAATTTATCGCTTTCTAGATAACAGTATACCGCCGGCGTATTTACATAATTTGTAATAAGATTCGCGCCGGTGTGAAGGGTTAGGGCGTATCCGTTGGGGAGTTTTTTCGCTTCAAAGAAATCTTTCAACCGAGGCAAAACGTCTCCATGAGGCGAATAATAAAGATGAGCCTTATTTAGCTCGAAGCTATAAAATCTCAACCATTCGTTTAAGGAATTAGAGTAAGGAATTAGAGGGTCACACCTATTTTATCCATCCCATTGTCTTATGCTCCAGATATAGCTTTAAATCAATAAATAGGTGTGACCCCATTTCTCTATGAAGATTCCAGGCGCGAGGCAACAGTGGTTTCTATCCTTACTTTAGGATTGGGTAAATCGTTTGTGGAAGCACCAACCTGCCTTGTCGCAGTCACGGTTATGCCAACCATCAAATCATCCGTGAAATTAAACTCGCAATTTTCTATGTTTTTGGCTACCGTACTGACAGTATCAGCGCCGCTAGAACAACTTGAATCAGCGCAAAACCGCCTTTCTATGGTATTATCGACAAACCTATACGCAATCCAGCTGTCATCGTTGTAGTTCGTATATGTAGGAGGATTATTAGTATCAAGGTGCCTTATTTTAATTATATTTGAAGCAATCACTATTCCGGGATCATCTTTCTTGCCAACGGAAGTAAGAGCATCTTTTACAATAAGCTCAACGATCGGCGAGATCCTATCCTGAACCGCGGCATCATAAAAAGAGGAAAGAAAAAACCGGCGGCAGGAAACATCTAAAGAAATAACGGCCAGCATTATCATGCCAACCAAAGTAATAGCAATAAGCAGTTCTGTTAGGGTAAACCCCGTTACAAATCTCCGATGCTTGAAACGTGCAATTAAAGTTTGTAACAGGGTAAACCCCGTGTTTTTAAAGTTCTGACTCATCCCATGTAATATTCATTATAACCCGGCGGTATTCCTTATCGGAAACCGCCTGTACCTGGTAACCGCGGGTACCGTTTATTAACCTGCTCTCGCTTGAAAGCGATTCGCTATAACTGCCTACGCTTAAATTCCCGCTATCCCAAGTATCCTGCCGCATATGGGCTCTGAGTATCTCAAGCTTTTGACGCGCAAGGTTCATTGCTATTATCCTGTGATTAGCCCTGACCGTATAACGTTTAGCGGCAATAAAACTAGCTAACACGCCCGTGGCCGCGACTAATATAACCATAAGAGCGACTATAACCTCTACGAGAGTAAAGCCCGTTACAAACCTCCGAGTCCTGGAATGAGCAATTAAAGTTTGTAACGGGGTAAAGCCCCTCTCGCCTTTAATCATTTTTCTTTTCCGCCTCTTCGTCCCAATTTCTTATCTCGAAAGCCCTGCCGCTATCCTGGGATGCTGTAGCCGTAAAAGTGGTTAAGCCGCCGTTAAGCACAGAGTATGCCCAGTTATCGTCAGATAGATTAAGCCTTAAAAACTGATTTATGCTTGTAATATCCGCGCTTCCGTCGTAAGGATAAAAGAAGCCTTCCTTTAAATAGTAAACCTTCTCGGCCGCGGAAACAAGCAAAAGGCCTGTCTTTGCCCTTTTATCCAAAGCAGCTTGTTTTGGCTTGGTAAAATCAGGTATAGATAAGCTGGCTAAAATAACAAGGATGATTATCGCGACTAAAATCTCTACTAGAGTAAACCCTGTTACAAACCTCCGAGGCTTGGAACGAGCAATTAAAGTTTGTAACGGGGTAAATGCTTTTTTTTCCCTTTCGTGTCCGTCCATATAAATTTTAAGAAGCGTTTAAGGAGGAGATACAGCTGAAGGATCAGCCGTCTTAATAATAGTACCGTCAGGCGATACATCCATAGTGTAACTGCCGTAACCGGCGTTTTGTTTATTCTGCCTTGTTGCCCGTGCCACAGAAGTAGCCGTCCAACTTTCGCTTACCGGCAAAATATATGCAAAATATCCGGTAACCGGCTGGGATATATCTAAATTAGCCCAATTATAGGCGTAAATGGAATTATCCACAAAATAACGCAGCTGCCCGCTGCGAATAAACCCCAGATGACTATACGCCTCTGACTGGCGGGAGCGTTCCACCATCTTAGTATATTGGGGCATTATCAAAATGGATAAAATGACTAAGACGCAAACCACAACAACTATTTCAATGAGGGTAAACCCCGCGCGAAATAAAGAGGCAACTCTTATTAGGCTGTCATTGCGAGGAGCCCGCGGTTTGTTATTCGGCGACGAAGCAATCACGTTCTTAAAACGAGATTGCTTCGTCACCGATAAGCCAAGAGAGGGTTCCTCGCAATGACAGACGTAATTTTGGCAGCAATGCTTACCCATACATATAAAAATTGAAGAAAGTCTTACGGAGGAGTGGAATAAGAACCGTCTTTTGTCTTGGTAACTGTTCCGTTGGCTGATATGTCTACGATATAAGAGCCGTATCCGGGATTCTGCTTGGCTTGCCTTGTTGCCCGGGCAACACAGGTAGCAGTCCAACTTGAGCTTGCAGGCAGGCTATAACTAAAAAAATATGTGTCCGGTTGAGGCACGTCTAACGCGGCCCAATTAGCGTCATAGGCATAATCGGCGTACTCGGCATAATAACGAACCTGAGAATTACGGATAACCCCTAAATTCGTATATGCCTCTGCCTGGCGCGAGCGCTCAACAGCTTTTTTATACTGCGGCAAAAGTAAAGTTGCCAAAA
>CAKKQA010000106.1:3678-14600 GCA_919901925.1 Omnitrophica bacterium GWA2_41_15
TAAAGCCCGCTACAAACCTCCTAGCCTTGGAACGCGCAACAAGAAACCGGCCTTCTGCCAGAAATTTCAGCCAGTTTCGTAGTGGTATGGGAAAGTGTTTTTTAAAACTTTCCCATACCACTAAAGTCTCAAACAAAACAAACTTCCGCTTTATAAGATCTGGTTTTACCAATTCTCTACCTCATTACTGAACCGTGGTCTCTCTTTTATCAGGGCCTATTTCCCTTATAATCAAGGTCTTGGATAACTCATTCCACCGTGTATTTCTCCTTGTAGCGGTAATGGCGCAAAAGTTGTTTTCTCCGCTCATACTGTAAAGCCACTGCGAGTCTCTTCTGTTTTTTTCCAGCTCTTGCTTTAAATCTGGCATCTCCATACCCAGCTCATCAATATCTTTGGCGTACCTGCCGTAAATATTGTAATAAATAAGCTGGCATTTTTCCAAAACCGAAAGCGAAGACTCCGCGTTAATCATAGCGGCCTTATCTATCAGGCGCAGGTAATGAGAAGAACCAACCACAACCAAGATTATAAGAATAACCCCTGCTACGGCAATCTGCAAAGAACGCGTGCTTACATCAGACGACGTATCTTTCATCCTTTATTTCCAAATTAAATTTCTTATGTTTCTTACCTTGCTAACGGATGGAAAGTTTCACCGGTTTTGTCAACTACTTGCCCATCTTGATCAATATGTACTTCTTTGAGCGAATATCTTGATACAACACCTTGCTTACGGACGGCGGTAACCGTATAGCTCTCTTGGTCCGTAGATTCTGCGATCGAATAGGTCCACTCCCCATCCGAACCATTGGTTAAACCCGCGTTTGCCTCCGGAACATCATTAGCAAGCAATGAAAGACTAGTTGTATACCTCATATTAATGCTAAAATAAGCTGCCTCCGCTTTACGGATAACATCTACCTTTGCGCGGACCCTGCCTACCTGCCCTCTTTCAATAGCGGTCATATACTGCGGTAAAGCCACGGCTGCCAATATTGAAATAACGATAACCACAGTAATAATTTCAATTATGGTTATACCTTTTCTGTTATGCATATCTGGCTCTCTTTTTCTTTTTGATTATCCTTTCCGGTTACATTTTAAAAACTACCACTGGTACTATCTATCAAAGGCCGCGTTAATCATAAATGAACGCGTGCTTACATCAGGCGACGCATCTTTCATTTTCTATTCTCAAGTAGAATTTCTCCTGCTCCTACCTTCCTAACGGATGCGTCCCGGTACCTATTAGTTGCCCGTCCTTATCAATCTCCACTGTTTTTGCCGAATATTTCGCCACAACACCAGCCTTACGGGTGGCGGTAACCGTATAGCTCTCTTGGTCCGTAGATTCCGCGATCGAATAGGTCCACTCCCCATCCGAACCATTGGTTAAACCCGCGTTTGCCTCCGGAACATCATTAGCAAGCAATGAAAGACTAGTTGTATACCTCATATTAATGCTAAAATAAGCTGCCTCCGCTTTACGGATAACATCTACCTTTGCGCGGACCCTGCCTACCTGCCCTCTTTCAATAGCGGTCATATACTGCGGTAAAGCCACGGCTGCCAATATTGAAATAACGATAACCACAGTAATAATTTCAATTATGGTTATACCTTTTCTGTTATGCATATTTGGCTCCCTTTTTCTTTTTGATTATCCTTTCCGGTTACATTCAAAAAACTGGCCTTCGGCTAAAACTTTCAGCCAGTTTCGCGAGTGTATGGGAAAGTGTCTTATACTTTCCTGTACCATCGATGAAACTACCTCTGCTGCTATCCACCGAAGGGTGAGTCCCGGCTACCTGTCCGTCATAGGTCAGAGTTATAATTTTATCGTTATATGCGCCTTGACTTTTAGTTGCCGTAAATGTTTTACCGTCGGCGTCGGTAGTTACACTAAATGGCCATCCTCTATTTACAGCCTTAACAAGAAATTACCAGCTGTTTGAAAAAGAAGGATGCGATCCGCCTACTACGCCTTCATTGGTAATGTTTAAGTATTGCTTGGTTGACGAATAGGCGCCTTTTAGCCTTGTGGCAGTGGCGACAAAATTTGCGTTAACCGCGGTAGAGTTAATAGCGTAAGACCAATTCTCATTAGTAATCCTGGCAATTTCAGGAACTTCCGTTGTTAATAAGTTTAAATCTGTGGTATATTCGGCATTCAAAGCAAAATACATGCCTTCAGCTTTTCTAATGCTGTCTAACCCGCTTCGCGCGGCTGAACCCTGGCCTCTTTCAATAAGGCGTGTGTATTGCGGCAATGCCAAAGCAACCAAAATAGCGATGATGATTATAACTGTGATAAGTTCTATTAACGTAAAACCTTTCTTTCGCATCTTCTTGCTCCTTTCTGTTACATAATAAATTAGCTACAATCTTCTAAACGATTTCTAACTCTAACCCTAATGCCTATTCCTCACCTCCTTAGCTTTTTTTCTTACAGCTATTTTACTACTTTCCTCCGATATTTGCAATCTGAAATATTGGCAGGAACATTGAGATGACCATGCCGCCGATAACTATACCCATAAAAACTATCATCAACGGTTCAAACATCGCGGTAAATCGTGTTATTTTTACTTCCATAAGCTCGGAATAAAACGCCGCGATCCTCTTAAACATTTTATCCAGCTCGCCGATTTCCTCTCCGATGCTGACCATCTGAATAACCATCGGAGAAAAAAAACCTCCTTCTTCAAGAGGCTGAACCAACGACCTGCCTTCCCTGACATTATCATTGACATTTTTTATTATTGCCTGCACTAACACATTATCTACCGACCGTTCGGCAATTTCCAAAGCGTAAAGTATGGGCACGCCGGACTCAAGCAAAGTTGCCATTGTCGAAGTGAATTTTTCGGTTTCCGCCAGGTGAAGGTAATCGCTTAAAATCGGTATCTTAAATACGAAGCTATCAACTAATCGTTTGCCCTGCTTGTTGCGGACAATCCTTTTAAAAGCGAATACTGCCGCAATGATAGCAAACACAAGATACATAATATTCTTTCTGGCAAAGCCGCTGATAGCAATCAATATCCTTGTAGGAAGCGGCAGTTCAATATCAAAGCCCTTAAAAATATCGGTGAATTTAGGAATAATAATAAGCACAAAAATAATAATTGCCAGCGCCGCCACCGAAAAAAGAATAATCGGATAGACCATCGCCGAGATAATTTTTCGTTTAAAGGCGGCGCGCGTTTCAAGATAATTTGCCAGCCGCTCTAAAACCAGCGGCAGGTTTCCCGAGGCCTCTCCTGTCTCGACGAGATTTACCCATAACGGCGTAAAAATCTTTGGGTATTTCGCCATGGCGTCCCGAAAACTAAACCCCGCCTCGACATCAGATGAAATCTTTGTGACCATATCGTAAAACTTCTTTGAATCAACCTGGCGTAAAATAGCGTTAAGGCTTTTTAAAAGAGGCACGCCTGAACCTAATATTGTCGCCAGCTGACGCGCGAACAGCGTTAAATCTTCTTCTTTCACGCCGCTATGGGTCATCTTATTCGCCCTTTGGGCAACAATTTTAGCCTTTGCCTTATCTCCAGCTTTAGTAACCGCCGCTTGAGTCTGTTGTTTTACTGACGTAACAAACAGGCCGCGCATCTGCAAACGAGTTAGCAGGACATCGCTGCTTTCCGCTTCCTCGGTGCCCGATACCTTCTCTCCCTGCTGATTCCTGGCATTGTAATCAAAAACCGACATTATTCAATCCCCATAGTAACAGACAAAACTTCTTCAAGAGAAGTATGCCCGCTTTCTACTTTTTTGATCCCGCTGGCTAGCAGCGAATCCATCCCCTGTTCTATGGCTATTTTACGTATTTCCTGAAAAGATTTTCTTTCACCGATAGCCTCGCGGATTTTAGAGGTAACCGTCATCACCTCCGCGATCAACGACCTGCCCTGATACCCGATATGATTGCATTTTTGACAGCCGGCAGGCCGGTAAATTAAATCCGCGTTGACTTGCAAATCGCCCAATTCCGCTTTAGTCGGTTCGTAAGCTTCTTTGCAGTACTGGCAAAGCTTCCTTATAAGCCTTTGCGCCACAACCGCCAATAAAGAAGGTGTCAACAAATACGGCTGTATGCCGATATCCATAAGCCTGGTAACCGCTGACGGCGCGTCATTAGTATGCAAAGTCGAAAGGACCAAATGGCCGGTCAGGGCCGAACGTATGCATATTTCCGCGGTTTCTAAGTCACGGACCTCGCCGACTAAAATGACGTCGGGGTCCTGCCTTAAGAACGCCCGCAGGCTGGTGGCAAATGTCAAGCCAATCTCGGGCTTTACCTGAACCTGATTAATCCCATCAATACGGTATTCGACAGGATCTTCGACGGTCATTATATTTTTCGTAGGGCTTTTTATCTCGTTAAGCGCGGCGTATAAAGTCGTGGTCTTGCCTGAACCTGTCGGCCCGGTCAACAAAACCAGGCCAAAGGGCGAATTTATACCTTTACGGAACGCCTCTAACTGTTTACCCTCAAAACCCATTATTGCTAAATCAAGGTTCATTTTAGAACGGTCAAGAATCCTCATAACAACCTTTTCTCCGTAAATAGTCGGGATAATTGACACGCGCAAATCCACCACCCTGTCCTCAAGGCGGACCATAAACGCGCCGTCTTGAGGCAGGCGCTTCTCAGCTATATCTAATTTAGTCAGGATTTTAATACGCGAAACAATAGCTAAATGCAGATGGCGTGCCGGCGGCGGTATATCGTAGAGTTTCCCGTCGATGCGGTAACGCAGGCGGATTTTATCGCGGTAGGTCTCGACATGGATATCAGAGGCCCTTTCGTCAATCGCCTGGCGCACAATAAGGTCAACCAATTTAATTACCGGCGCCTCCTCGGCGCTGGCAATGAGGCGGTCTATGCTCAACGAAGAATCTGTCGAAACTTCAGACTCCATACCGCTGTCTGCCAGCCGATAAGAATCTTTAACAGCCTCGTTAAGCAGGTCTAACTTGCCGTAAAACTCTTCGGCAACCTGCATTATATCGCCCCTTGAGGCAATCAAAAGGTTAACCTCACATCTTGACATTTTTCTGATGTTATCTATCATAGAGATATCTAATGGGTCATACACCGCGCAGGTAAGGGAATTTAAATTGCGGGAAATCGGCAAGACAAAATTTTTCCTCGCGAACTCTTTAGGGATCAATTTATCCAAGCCCTGGTCTAGTGCAGGCTTGATCATCCCGTTTTTTAAAGTTACATATGGAATATTTAACTGTTTGGCTAACGAATTAATAATGTCAGTTTCTTTAACAATATCCAGTTTAATCAGTATTTCCCCGATACGCCCGCCCTCTGCTTTCTGAACAAGGATTGCCTTCTCAAGCTGATCTTGAGTAATCAATCCCGCCTTTATAAGCATCTCTCCTAATTTTAAGTATGTCTGTGCCATGTTAAAAATTAGTAACAGTTCAGCTTACGGAAGTAACCGTGTCATTCAGACTGTGTCGCAATAGTAAAACGCGTGTCATTGCGAGCCACCGCAGTGGCGAAGCAATCTCTCTTTATGGGATTGCTTCGCTCCCTTCGGTCGCTCGCAATGACACTCGTCGGTGACTTCCAAGGGCTGAACTGTTACAAAAATTATTGCTTACCAATCATCCCCGCTTGATTTAGTATCATAAACTCCCAATGTCCTGGAAACCATTGAGCTTCGCTCGGATCCTTTTGAATTTTCCGGCTCCTGTTCGCGTTCCTCTATAGTCTGCGGCAACTGCAGGTTATTAGCCATACCAACGGTATCTCTAATAATCCTGGGCGTAAGGAAAACCAGCATTTCGCGGTCCTTGGTCGGGCCGTATTTTTTATGGCGGAAGGCCGCTCCAATAATCGGAATATTGCTTAGAAAAGGTACCTTAGTTATGGTTTCCGGACTGTTCTGACGGATAAGCCCGCCTAACATAATCGTCTCGCCGCTTTTAACCCTTACCGTCGATTTTAGAGACCGCTCTTCCACATCCTTAGTGGGCTGGCTGTTAGCTATCAATGAACCGGTTACTGCCTCTTTAACTGACGGCTCCAAAACCATAGTTACCTCGTTGGTATCCATACATATTTGTGGAGTAACCTTTAAAGATACGCCTGTTTTCTCTCTCTGCACATTCTGGGCAGTAGTTGTGCTGGTCCCGACGGTTTGTGAGCTAATTATGCTAATGCCTTCGTCTGTAGTAATATTTAATTCCGCGGTCTCATTATTCAAAACGAAAAGCTTAGGCCTGGCCAGGAATTTTGTGGTAGAGCGCGTAGAAAGAAAATTAGCCGCGAAAGTAAACCCAGTCATTGTCCAGGCGGCAGGCGTCGGAAGCCCGCGCCCGACAGACTTCATTATATTATGGCTATCAAAAGGAAAATATGTCTGCCCCAGATTAGGCCCGCTGTAAGAAAGCCAATCCCCGGCGCCAAATTTAACTCCCAACTGATCCATATCGGATTTCGCCACATCCAGGATTTCAACAGCTATTAACACCTGCGGGATAGGAATATCCAACTGGGAAACAACTTGATCAATCACAGTAAACTTGCTGGGTAAATCAGTAACGATAATACTGTTGGTCGCGGGGTCCTCGGTAATCTTTCCGTCTGTGCTTAGAATCTTAGTAAGGACATCCGTCAAAGTACTGCCATTGCCGCTGCTGCTGCTAGAACTACCGCTAGAACTGCCGGTAGAACTACTACTGGCACTACCAGAGATGCTATCGCTATTAGCATTATCCCTTATAAACTTAGAATTAGTAACTGAGATATATTTCAAGTAATAGACCTTCGTCGTAAGGTCAAGGGTGGGCCTGCCCCAATCCTTAACAATAAATATGTCGCTATCCTCATCAAACTCATATGTCACATTGGAGACCTGAAATATTTTATTCAGCGCGTCACGAAGCGGCACATTATCCAGATAAAGGGTCACCTTGCGATCGGCGATCGTCTCTGACGCGACAAAGTTTAAGCCTGACTGTGAAAAAATCATTTTTAATACGTCTCTTAGCGGGGCATCATGAAGGTCCATTTTAATGCGCGTATTCATCTTTCCGCCAAGGAGCTCGTCCCAATTAATACTATCCACTCTTACTATGGAAGCAAATAAAGGACGCCCGTAAAAAACAAAAGTTACGGCGCAAAAAACAATTATCGCGAATCCGCCCATCCCATTAAAAGTAAGCTTTTTTGTTTTCATAGCCTTAACGTCATTTTTTCTTTGCTTCTTCGGACGGCTTACCCTCTTCAAGGGCTAAAAGCCTTTTCGCCGGAGAAAGAAAGAAAAACGCTTCTCCCTGATACAAAACCTCCACGCCATCATTATTTATGTCAGTTACTATCGCGTTTTCTATTTTGTCTCCTACCTGCAGCACCTCGCCATTAACAATAGCCTGCCCGGTTTTATTGCTGATTACTATACTTTGCACTTCTATTTTCGGCGGCACAATCGAAGACCCCAAGCCTCCGGCGCCGGCGGCCTTGGTTCTTCTGGGAAGCTGCTTTTCAAAAGGATCGCGCAAATCCAATGAGGTATACCCGACCTGAGAAAAAACCGGCCTGTCAAAAATCAAAAAGAAAAAGGCGAAAACAATTATGCCTCGAAACAAATCCTTACCCATTTATTTTAGAAAAACAACATCCATAGCCGCGTTAACGATAATGTTATTTTTAGCGGCCTTTTCCCCCTCTGGCTCACCGAAAGCTTCTTCTTTACCCTTTATTGATACACCCTTGATATTAACCATCTCCGGTTGAGATTCAACCGTACTTAAGAAAGCTCCCAAATTATGGTAACGGCCTTCAAAAATAAACTTCATCGGTAAAACCGCGTAAGTCCCGGTATCGATTTCTTTATCTTGAGAAGAAGACACAACAGTCAAATTATTTACCAGAGCGATTCCTTCGATTTTTTTCATATTCAAAGAGTTAACCTTCTTCGCGTAAAGGCCGCGCATCTGTGATATCTTTTTATCCAAAACGGAAACATCCCTGCCGATAGCCACCCTTTCTTCTTCCGACTTAATCATGGAAGCCGACCTCTTTATTCTTTCCTGCTGTACTTTAAATATCAATATCGCTGCTATCAACCCCGCGAGCAGGATGCCAACTATTACTAATATATCCTTTCTCTTCAGGACAAAACTTTTTAGATTATCAGGCAAAGGCAAATCAAAAGCCATCTTTTTAATTTCCCTTAATCTCAAAAACAGTTACCGTAAAATCATCCTCTTTTGTCTGTGATAAAGAGGTTAATTCCAACTTTTGCAAGCCGCGCATAAAGTCCTTCTTAATTTTCAAGTTCTCCAGAAATTCCTTCACTGAATTCTGTTCTAACATCGGGTCCGCTAAATAAATCGCGCCCTTAATATAAATATTTTTAATGCCGTCTTTTAAAGAAATATCAGCCTGCTCCAGCCACATCCCCTTCTTTATGGCGCCGGGTATTGTGTTAAACACGGGTGTCATAAACATCCTGGAATTAACTAACTGTTCAAACGATTTAATATTTTGAGTATATTCGGTTTTCTTCTTTTTAAACTGCTCTACGGATAAAGCGCTTAAGCTCGCGATTATAACATCCTTTGCTTCCCTTTGCAGGCGGTTTAATTTATTGGCCATGCGCGCGACTTCATTGCCGGGAATTACCAAAGCCAACACGATTAACCCTATCGATAAAATAGCCGGCTGGATTATCTTTTTCAGGTTGAAAGCGGCGGCCTTGCCTACAATTACCTCTCCTTTATCGGAATAAGCATAATCGTATGTCCGTTTTTTAAAAAGGTCTATCGATAGGTTTATGTTTACCGTGGTCCTTAAAGCCGCTGCGTATGCCCTTAGGGAATCGATGTCAGTTAAGGTATTCAACCGCTCATCTTTGCTTAAATCAACTAACTCCACCGGAAGGCTCAAGCCCTTGCTTAAATAAGCAATCATCTCCTGCGATTTATCCTGGGTTAAGATCAATATTTTGCCTACCGAACGGCCGGAGAAATGGCGGCGAAAATAATCCAGAGAAACCCTGATTTCACTGGCCAGGCGGCCGTGAATGGAAAGTTCTTCGCTTTCGCTATATACAGGAGAGACACCAGGCACTTGAGAGAGTTTTATATCCCTGCTAAAGCAAGGGAAGCCATCGCTAAAAATAGAAAACTCGACATCAAACCCTTGTATACTTACCAACGCGCAGGAAATTTTAGGCTCAAGTTGTTTAGTAAAAAAAAGCAGCCTTAACAGCGAGAAACTGGCCGGCTCAACAGCCAGAACGCGCAAAGCCGCCTTATCTAACAGATTCATATGCTTATCAATATTATTTTTTGCCGCGGCCGTAAAAAGGACATCCATCTTTGATAATTTCTTATTAGCTGTATACTGATAATCAAAAAACAGGTCTTCTGTCCTGTAAGAAATATATTTTTTAGCTTCAAAGCGCACGCCGGAATCTATCTCCGCTTTATTCAAATACGGCATCTGAAAACCCCTGATAAATAAATCCTTGCCGGACATGCCCACAAAAGTATTTTTGGTTTCTATTTTCTTATCTTTAATCAATTCCTGTAACTCGGCAACCTGTTTAACCTCGGGAGAGACAATACCGGAAGAATCAGCCTGTATTTGCGCGGGGGCTTCTTCCAAAACCATACTAGCTTGCGTAACAACACGCATGCCGTCGGCATCCACAATCGTTATTTTATTATCTCCTAAATAAACGCCTAATCTTCTGGGCACTTTTTCACCTTAAGCATTAACTCTGGAAATGAAAAATGGCTTAAAGAGGCTTTTGCAGCCTGCTTTTAAGCCATGCATCCACTTCTCTACGCTCAAAACGCCAAACGCCGCCTACTTTCATACCGGAAATCTTTTTCTGATGCAGCCAATTATAAATAGTTTGCCGGCGTAGTTTTAGATACCGCGCTAATTCGTCTACATCCATTAATCTAGGCATAAATCAACTCCTGAATTTATCGCTAAAAACACCAATCAAGCCTTACCTCCTTCAGTTTTTTTTGTAAACAAAGCTGAATGAACTTACTTATATCATAATAGATTTACTTTGTCAAGCGTTTTCCATAACGAATGATAATAAATCATAATAATTGAAATGCACTTACCTATCCCATTAATCTTTAACCATTTACCACTTTAAAACTATGATATAACCGCTAAATTATACATCATTACTAAAACTAAAACAAATTCTTTATCGTTAGATTTACTTATAGTTACTTTAGGCAGGATCAAAGTTAATCGTATGTAACTGAAGAGGTGATTTTACGGGTATTATTGGGGCCGGAGCCTGCGGAATCTTTAGTTGCTGTTGCTGTAAAATTATTTAGGGTGATTGTCATATTCCAAGGAGAGACATTTCTTCTTAAACCTTCAAAAGCATTTACCAGGCCTGCTTCGGCCGTATAAAATGCCTTCATTCTCCTAATTTGAGATTCACTAACACGCGCCTGATTAATCATCAACGTAATACTTGTCCCTGCCACAATCACCAATATAATTATAAATATCAAAGCGATTGTTAAAATTATGCCTTTTTCGGAAAGCATAGTCCCCAACTATCTTCTTAAAGTAATTCTATAATCAGCTCCTTCAAGGTTTAAGATCACATGGCCTTCCCTTGCCAGCCAACCCAAGCTCATCAAAATAGTATCCTTAGGTTTTTCAATATTCTTTACCAATTGCCGCAGAGTGCCCTCGCCGTGCTGATCGAGGTAATGCCATATGTCCCCGGCTGTAATGCCGATTTCGGTAATCATTTTTACCTCCAATTATAGGTTAAGCACATCATCCACTGTAGGGACAGCACACTGTGCTGTCCCTACGCAAGGATACTCATTTACCTGATATGCTGATTCCCCAATGTACTTATATTGTTTTTTATAGCACAATGGAAAAATATTGC
>CAKKQA010000107.1:0-2250 GCA_919901925.1 Omnitrophica bacterium GWA2_41_15
TAAAGAATAAACCGGCTTGAAAAATAAACGCGATTAAGGTAAATAAAGAAACGATTTTAAAACTTATTATTTTTTTAATCTTCATTTTTGGCTGCGTTTTGTATAATAATATCCCTCATCCCAATGGCTGAAGGCCCGCCGGTATCCCAGAGATTAACAATCAAGGCATGTTTTCCATCCGGATACGAACCGGTATCAAAAGTAAAAGTTAAAAGATTATGTTTAGACTGCGTATTTTTGCTTGAGTAAATAAGATTGTTATCTAAGAAATATTCCGCGTATAAATCAGGATGTTTTAATTGTTCAGGATTAATGCCAACGATGTTTATCAGGATTTTGCCCTTGATTACAATAGGCGGCTCGCTCTTTTTGGCCTGCCTTTTTGCCGCGTTGCTGGGTTGAGGATAAACCAGAGAAACCGCGAGCGAATCCTCATTAGCCGCGGCAACGGAATACGCGAAAATAAAGCTTAAGATTAAAAATAAAAGGGGATTGCTTCGCCCCTTCGGGGCTCGCAATGACGGTAGTTTGGGCAACAATGTGTTTGTTTTCATTTTAATAAATCACCTCGCTGTGCGCGGTGGCGATATCCGAGAAATTACCGTCTTTTTCCGCCTGTATATCTACGCGGTAAAAGCCGTTAGGCAAAACCTCTGCCTTATCATTTTTGCCATCCCAGGCAACAACATTAGCCCCTGTGGATTTTAACACATTGTTCAACAGCTTACGAACTAAAACATTATTCGCGTTATAAATATCAATGGTAACAAACGCATCTTTAGATAAACTGAACGAGACGGCGGTTGTATTACCGGCCGCGGCGGCATAGGGATTTAAAACCGGATTGAATTTAACAGGATTGGTTGTTACGGCTGAAACAACCGGCCTGCCTCCAGTAACAACTATGGCGTTCTCTTCTATTGTATATCCCCATACGCCCAATGTATACCCCTGATACGCCCCGACGGTGTTCCCCAACTCGTCTCTGCCGTCCCAGACAGCCTGATACTGCCCGGAACCTGTGGGCTCCTGATATTTTATCACACGCACCGCCGGGCCAGAATACCTTTCCGCCCTTACCTTAATATTGACCTTTGCCGGCCTTGGCAGGCTATAAGTAATAATTCCGGGTTGGTTTTTAAGCGTATCGAAGGCAGTAGATGAAAGCGCGATAGAATGCGAAATATCCTGGCCGCCTGTGCCGAGGGGATTATAGATTACCTCTGTTGCGCCGCTGATACTGTCTTCTATGGTGAAATAATAATAATTATCGCGGACAATATTTCCGGCGTTATCCTTGCCGTCCCAGGCCTCGTTATATTCTCCACTGCTTCTTGGTTGGTTAGTAATAAGATTTCTGACGATGATATTTTGCGGGTCGTAAATCTTTATGCTTAATTTCACGTTATTTACCAGGCGATATGAAATCTGGGTTGTCTCGGCCAAATAGGGGTTGAAAGTGTCTTTGGTGGCTTTGATATTGGAAATATACAGCACAAAAATATTCATCTTAAGCGGATTTGCCTGACTGCCGGTAAGCGCGGTGGCGCTTACCTTAAAATAATACCTGCCTTGAGGGGTAACCTGGCCGCTTTCATTTTTTCCATCCCAGGTATAATTGTAAATTTGGCCTGCAACGGCAGGCACATTTTTGGCTATGGCCTTTACAAGTAAATTCTGGAAATTATAAACTTCTGTTGTCCACGCGGAATCTTCTGACAGGCTAAAAGAAAGAGTTACTGCGTCATTTATGCCATCGCCGTCGGGCGAGAATGTAGGCGGAACAACCTTGAAATTGTTAAATATGGGCCTGTCATTGACAATGATAAAGGCGCTGGCTGTTTTTACACTGCCTGTTGAAACCACTACCTTATATTCGCCGTTTCTGACTAATTGATTGCTGTCATTCCTTCCGTTCCATTGCAATTGTATTTTCATTTCTTTGGCGGGATCAGGATATAACACACCATTACATAACGTCTTGACTAAATTCATATTTTTATCAAATACCTTTACCGTGCTAAAACCATAATCTGAAAGTTTAAATGTAATATTGGCGATGTCGTTAGTAATGTCGTCATCTAAACCGTCCGGTGTAAATGGGCTGGGTGCGGCCACAAACTCGGTTATGTCAGGGCCGGGGTTTTCTATTTTTACCGGCATATCTATAATATTTACATTATCTGCACGGTCCTTAAGCGCAAGCCTTATTACATAATCGCCGTTAGGAAGATTGTTTGTATCCCAATT
>CAKKQA010000107.1:2350-5134 GCA_919901925.1 Omnitrophica bacterium GWA2_41_15
TAAGCGCAAGCCTTATTACATAATCGCCGTTAGGAAGATTGTTTGTATCCCAATTACAGAGCACAGGCGGATTGCCGTTTGCGTCAGGTAATATAAGGTTGCCATATGATATCCATAATGGATTCCAGCTTGTGGGTGCGGCGCCTTGGCCATAGTAAAGCCTACCGCCATAGGGATAATCAAATAACCAGTTAGCGTCATTCGCCAATGCTTTTATTGGAACTATCCCCGCTACTGTGGCATTGGCAAGCGGTGTATTAATCGTGCCTGCTGGTTTTGTGTTGTCTACAGTTACTTGCCCTGTGGCTTGCTTTGCGGTTGAGCCTGTAACCGGGTCTGTCGCATTTATTGTATAGGTGTATATCCCATCTGCCACAACATTGCCTGCCGCGTCTTTACCGTCCCAGTTTTGCTGTATATTTGCCCCTGTCCCTGTAAAGGTGCGCTTGATATTATTTGACGCGTCTTTGATGTTTATCGCCCAGTTAGATGACGCGGTAACTGTTGCTATTATTGTGGTGATATCCTTGACAGTGTCGCTGTTCGGGCTGAATGGATTGACGCTGACCGAGGCGCTACGAAACCATAGTGTTGTAAATACTGCTCTTATAATATAAAAAGACGGAGAAAAAGCATTATTGCCAGAATCAATAATCCTGATATAAAAATCTCCCGCGGAAGCAACCTCTTTTTCCAATATTATATCCCTGCCATTGCCGCCGCTATACGCTGAAGCGATAGCATTATGATTCCCATCATACAAATATATATAAGCATCAATATTTGAAGGCACATTAGTTAAATACAGGTAAATCTTCCCCGGCTTGGATGTTGTTAATTTGAAATAATCTTGATCCGCGTTAACGTTTATTGCTCCTTTGAGTAAATAATCTGAATTTATAGTATTAGCGGTAGAAAAATCGTTGTTGGGCTCGCTTTCAAAAAGCGGATTCTGGTTTAAAGTAAACGGGTTGCTTGAAGCCTTCCACCCGGACCAGCCGAAGCCGTCATTGACTTTAAGCCGCCAGAAGTAAGCGCCGTCGGATAATGATGCGGGGGTAAAGGTTTTATCAGAGGAACTGGTTAACTGGTTTATCTGGGGCAAGGCGAATAATGGACTTGAGGATATTTGAAGATGGAATTTCCTCTGTGAGTTTGAGTCTTTGTCCTGATACGACCAGGTTAAAGCAGGCGGTGTATTTGTGGCGCCGCCGTCTTTGAAGCTGGTCAGTTCACAAGAAGGGCTGGTGTTATATTGGCAGAGCCGGCCCAAAAGTATTTTGTGGGAAGAATTCCCGAAACTGCCTATGAATGTCTCGCCTATAGACGCCTGGCCTTTTATAAGGCCAGTGGTTTTATTTGAACAAAAGTTTGAAAATCCGGAACTCTTTACCTTATTACCTGCCGCAAAAGCAGGAATAGAAAACAAAATGGCAAATAACAAAACTATAGATAGGCGAACAAACTTGATTATGAATATTTTCATTTATGCTTTCGTGCGCGATAAATCGCGCCCCTACAAAAACGTGATTGCGCCGCCGCCCAAGTGTAGAGAACGGTTTTTCCCGCTGCTCGATGGAAACTTTGGGCGGGATCCCGCCTGAGTTTTAAAACGTGGCGGGAAAACCGTTCCCTACTTTACTTCCTCTATACTACTCAACCTTAAACCTCTTTACCTGGCCGTCGCCGGTCGCGCACTTAAAAGTGCCTTCTGCCGCGTCAAACCAGATCATCCCCTTCTTCACCGAAGACGGATTACCGCTAATCACGGGTATCTTCATATATTCGCCGTCTATCACCACAGAACCTTTTACATCAAGCTTGGCCGAAGGCGCCGCCGTCCCGATGCCGACGTTGCCTTCACTGGTTACGCGCATTTTTTCGGAAAAATAATTTACCATAGAATTCGTCCAAAAAGAAAGATCTCCGCCCATGCCGCCGGGAAAACTTTGCCTAATCTTCGCGGGATTCCAACTGTCTGCCCGGGTAAAAGTAAGGTCTGAATAATTTTGTGTAACCGCGTTTAACCTGATATTGCCTTCAACCGATAATTTCTCTAAAGGCGCCGCCGTCCCGATGCCGACGTTGCCGTTCCTTAAATTCAGGGTTTGGCTATGATCCCCGCCGAAACCGTTTGTCCCAAGGCTTAACATCTGGTAAGAAGCCGCGTCAGAAACTCCTCCAATTACCCCCCTAACGCCGCCATTACCCTGAAAATCAAATGTCAGCACATTTTGAAACGCGTTCGCGGGCAAACTGCCTATATGGATTTTGGTTGCCGGCATATTCACTACGGTTGAACCAATATGCAAGCTTGAGCGCGGAGAGGCCGTGCCGATGCCGACGTTGCCGTATTCATCAATTGTCATTCTTTCAGTTAATGTTCCGGTTGTAGTTGCAGAGGTAAAGAACCCTAACTGCCCCGCTTTGTAATCATTCAAACCGCGTAAGGTTTTAATTTGTCCCTGCACGGCCGAAGCATGCGCTTCAGTATTATAAAAATCCAAACTTCCGACAACGCTACGGTTGCCGCCCGCGTACCCGCTTAATCTCTCTGTTACTGGCGCCCCTGCGGCACCTTGAACATCAAGCGTTGCTTGTGGCCTCGTCGTCCCGATGCCGGCGTTACCGCTCCTTAAATTCAGGGTTTGGCTCTGGTCTCCGCCAAAACCGTTTGTCCCAAGGCTCAACATCTGATAAGAGGCTCCGTCAGACATCCCTCCGATTACCCCCCGAACACCGCCATTGCCTTGAAAATCAAATGTCAGCACATTTTGAAACGCG
>CAKKQA010000108.1 GCA_919901925.1 Omnitrophica bacterium GWA2_41_15
AAGATAACCTGCGGGAAAAACTAAAAAACAGCCGCTACATCGGGACATTTCTTAAAAAGTATATTTTATTCGAAACCACAGATTCGCTTTTTATCATTGACCAACATGCCGCAAGCGAGAGGATCAACTTTGAAAAGCTAAAAGATCAAATAGAAACCAACCGGCTGGAAATCCAGCAATTGCTTTCGCCGATTCTCATCCGCTTAAGCCATCAGGAAAGAAATATTTGGGAGGAATCGAAAGAAAAAATAGAGAAAATTGGCCTCTCCACCACCCTATGGGACAACCAATCCGTTGCTATCCATGCCCATCCCGCGGTTATAGCCAACCCGGAAATTTCCCTGCGCGCTTTGCTTTCGACTGAAGAAACGGTTTCAGCAAATATTGAATCTATCGCCAGGCGCGCCTGCAGGCAATCGGTAATGTTTGGCGACGAGATAAAAAAAGAGCACGCAGACTCTCTGCGTGCTCAACTCTTAAAAACCCGCGACCCCTTCACCTGCCCTCACGGCAGGCCAACCATCATCGAAATAAACGAAAATGATTTAAATAAACAATTCCTGCGTTAAAAAGTAATCTCTACCCTGCACTGCATATACGGCCCGTTTTTAATATCAACCTTGCCTAAACTGTCGCTGTATTTTAAGTAGCGGTTAAACATATTGCCCGCCGACAAGGAAATATCAATACTCTTGTTCACGGTAAGATTAATACCGCCGCCGACATCCCATTCGTTATAAGTTAAAGACTTTCCTTTAATCCCGTCTTTTGATACTTTATATTCGTTGTTAAAAAGATTTCCTTCTAAAAATAAAGATATTATCTTAGTCAACTGATAAGTGATAGTCGGCCGCGGCGGGATAAGGTTAAATGACAGCTTATCGGTAGGGGTATAAATCAAGCCGCCTATACCGACAAAACTATCTTCTGTCCCCGGCGTAAACAAAAATCCGCCGACAAGCGTCAGTTTTTCCATCGGCTGGTAAATAGCCAATGCCAACATCGGTATGCTAAAGTTTGAAGAGCGAATCTGCCAATCTTCCCCCTCAAACGACGGCGTCACTCCAAAGCGCAAGTAAGCATTATCAACGTTAAAACACGGGAAAGTCGCTTGAGCCCCGAAGGAAAAACCAGTCAGTTTTGTAGGCAGGCTTACCGGAACCGCTTCATTTTTATTCAGGTTGATATAACCTGCGCCAAAGCCAACCTGGACAGGAATTTTCTTAAACGCTTTAAAAAGATAGTTATATTCCGCCGCCGAATGAATAACGGAGATCTTCCCCGGCTGGTCTCTAAGCGAAGACATAGGCATATACCTCATATAAGCATCCACTTCGCTTTTATACTCTTCGCCTTCCTCCTGCTTGCTGATTATTTCGCTTAGCTTTTGGCGGTAAGCGTTGTCATCTAAAACCCTATCTTTAACTTTTTCGACGGCCAAATCTTTTGCCGCTTCTTTATCAGATACTCCTTGGGCCCTTAATACAGGACAAAGTAAAAACAGAAGGCAAATTATAATAAAAACATATTGGCTTACTCTTCGCCTCATCCCAGGCCTCCTTTATTTGTATTTGTTATCGGCCGCTATCCCGATTAATTATTATTAAAACATACTATCACAATTAATCAGGAAGGACAATAATATTTACCCTGCAATTCAAAAAAAATTAAAATGAATACGCGTCAAGAACATACTGTTGGACCATCCGGTGGGTGTTAAAAAATGACGCGTTTATCGCGATAGAATGGCGCATAACATTGAGCCAGTTATGGTAGTATTTATAAAAAGTGGGAGTGATTATTTTTTCCAGCTTTTCATACAGGGAATTGGCGTTTTCAGCGTCGGCTCCGGAAACCGCCTGATCAGGGCCGATTGCCCATCCGGTAAGCCCTTCGATACAGCCTTCGATCCACCAGCCGTCCATAACGCTGAAAGAAGGCACTCCATTATGCGCGGCTTTCATGCCGGATGTGCCGGATGCCT
>CAKKQA010000109.1 GCA_919901925.1 Omnitrophica bacterium GWA2_41_15
AAACTCCGCCCAAGATCCCTGAAGGTCTCGAGCTTTGAAAATCCAAGCATACGAAAAGCGTCGCGGTGGAGAGTCTGACCTTCAAGCGTGCTAACAACAAGTGCCCGGGCGAAACGCTTACTAACTCGCGCTGCCTGCGTCAGATAGAAATTACCCCCCTTTCCCGCGGTAAAAGTTAACAGCCGTTCCAATTCTTCATTATATGCCTTCCGGAATTGTTCCATCGTAATCCCGCCTACATCGTAAATCCGCCGCAGAATAACCAAGGTGCTAACCTTAAAACGCCGCGCGAGACGATTGACCTCATCAAATAATTGATTAACTTGTTGATACTCATCTCGCAACACAGAAAGCGGCACCAGAAGTTCAGCAGCAACTAAGTTACACCAACGCTCAATCTGATTTTTCGGTATCTGCGCGGCTTGCGCGTCAGAAAGAGCAGACTGTCCGAGCCAAATATGGGCTAATTCGTGAGCAAGAGTGAACATTTGAGCTGCTTTGGTATCAGCACCGTTTATAAATACAAGCGGCGATAGACCATCCACCAAAGCAAAACCTCGAAACTCATATGGGTCAAGCTTGCGTCTGTTATTACTTCCAACGACACCACTAACCATAACCAGAATCCCCAGATCATCCGCTTGTTCAATGAAGCGGCGTAATGCATCGGTCCACGTTGGCATTCTGCGGCGTTCTTCGATATCAAATCCAAGCGCGTGCCTTATACGCGCTGCAAATTCTTCAACATTATTCTCCTGATGAGCAGAACCTACAAATGGCAGTGGTTTTTCACCTGTGGCGCGCGCAAATTCGCGGTACCATTCTTGACGTTGCTGACAAATGTAAACGGTATCAAGCAAATCTGGACTAGGCCTTTTAAAATGTCCACTGCCAATTGTACGAAAATCTGGAATCGGAAGACGTTCAGTCGGAGGTTCCATGAGAAAAAGAAAACCAATGGGAGTATACGTGGCTCTGGCAAAGTTCTCCAATTGTTTAAAGGTAGGGTTCGCCTCTCCACGACTCCAGAGCTCAAACTTCGGAAACCTGCTACGGATACTCTCCGTGCTTTGCCCGGATCGCTCACAAGCCCATAGCAACATCTCTGGTTTTACAGTTACTCGACTCATTCTATCTCCTCTATCATCAGTATTTTACCACAAATCTCCCATGGCTGAATAAAAAATAACGTTAAATTCTATTTTTCTTTTATCCTATGATCAATAAAGGTCATCGGCTTTCTGTAACGCCCATTTGCGGTGCGCAGCATTTCAACCTCTCCGGTAGATAGAAGCTCTACTTCCGGAGTAACTCGCGCATAAGCCTCAATATGGGCACAAACAGAGCGCTTTAATTTTTCGGTTTGCTTATCACAGCCAACCTTGACGGTTATTTTATCAGAAAAATCGTCTCCTGTAAAAACCTCAATGACATAATTATGCACGCCCTCAATGGCTGTAATGGCATTCTCTATCGCCTTAGGATATAGCTTTGTTCCTTTGTATTTGATCATCTGGGCTTTTCTTCCTAAAATCGGCCCTATTCTGGCGGAATTCCTGCCGCATTTACATTTGCCGGTAATCTTAAACGTAATATCACCTGTCCTATAGCGCAACAGCGGCATCCCCTGCGCTTGAAGCGTAGTCAAGACTAATTCCCCCACCTCTCCTTCATTAACCATATTGCCATCATCATCTAAAATTTCAGAGATAATAAGATCCGGATGTTCGTGGGCTCCTTTATGATATTCGCACTCGCAAAACGAAATAGCTGTTTCGCTATTTCCGAATGTTGAATACAACTCTAATGGCCACTGTTTATTTATTAAAGCGCCTATGCCGCTCAATTTGAAATCTTTATCCCGGATACTCTCTCCTACCAATAAAGCTTTTTTAACGCTTAAGGTTGCCGGATTTATGCCTTCTTCCTTTATCCCTTGGCATAATTGCAGCAAAAATGAGGGAACCGTAACTATGCCGGTTGGCTTTAACTTCTGAATAAGAAATATTTGTTTCTTAATATTATGCATCCCGGCGCGATACGCGGTTGCCCCTAATTGCACAATGCCGGAATAATATGCCATGCCTGCCATAAAAAGATTATCTAAAGTTACAGCAATATGAAAAATATCGCGCTTATCCGCGCCGGCGCAGGTAAAACTATACACTTCATTTATAGCCAAGCGCTGTAAGTCGCCTTTTGTGAGGGCGACAAAAACAAAATCTCCCGTAGTCCCTGTAGTTGATACTATTTCAGCTATGTCATTCTGCCTAACGCAGAAAAAATCGCGGCTAAACTTCTGTAAATTATCCTTATTGGTAATAGGCAATTTCCGGATATCGCTTAAAAATCTAATGTCAGTAAATTTCAATTTATCTCTGATAATCCTTTTATAAAACGGAGATTTCAGGCTTACATACCTGACTAAGCTACGCAATCGCCGGACTTGCTCTTGCTCAATCACTTTATTACCCTTAAATTCCAACATTGAATTTAGCATATGCGCCATGGCTATCCACATCAACAAAAGAAACCTTTTCCTCGTTACGGTCAAGTAAATATTTACAAAAGGCTATACCGAGAATACCCGCGGATGAAAATGCGTTGCCTACCATATTATTCAATGGAAACAATCGCCGCTCTTTGTATTCCGGAACACCCTGCTTTTCATGATATTCAAATTTCACCTCTCCAAGGCTATTGCCAAGATG
>CAKKQA010000110.1 GCA_919901925.1 Omnitrophica bacterium GWA2_41_15
GGAGCCCCTGTTTTTAAGGCACAGTCCGTGCCTGCATTAGCGCCGGAATTATTATACTTGTTTGAAGGTGCGCTTCTTGATGCTAAAAGCAGCCACGATAGCCGCAGGGATGCATTAAAAGGTATTTTAAAAATTGCGCGCGAAAAACCCGAATTAATTCAGCTATCAACCGTCGCGGCGATAAAAGATGTTTTGCAGAAGGGAATGCCAGCTTGGGATGTGACTGCATTGGGTATTTCCGTATTTTATGAGATAGAAGATAAACGCCAGGAATTAATCACTGATGATCTGGCATTGCTCTTGTTGGATATCCTTAAACAGAAAGGCGTGCGGCTGAATATATATGAACAGATAGTGCATATTATTTATATGGTTTTCGTTAAAAATCCTGCGCGCGCGGAAAATCTGGGGATATCTCAAGCTGAGGGCATTTTGAGGACAGAGGGGTTAAATTTTTATGCATATGATATAGCCTGCCAGATAATAGGCGCAATAGCACAAAGGCGGCCGGAAGTTATTACAGAGTCAACCGTAAAGCTTATCGAAGACCGTATTAAGGGGTTCAATTTTAACGCATCATCAGAACTAGCGCGTATCGCAGAGAGCCGGCCCGAAATAATCCAGCCGTCAACTATACAGATATTAGAAGAGGCTATGGTGAAATTTGGGGGGCAAAGAGATCTTATAGCAATAAATATCGCGCAGATAGCCAGAAAACGTCCGGAGCTTGTTACAAAATCAACATTGCTTGCTTTGGAGTCCACCGCAAAATACAAAGGCCCGTTTTTTTGGGATGGAAAAGAAGTTCGCAAGGCCATAAAGGATATAGTTGAGCTGTTAGGAGAAAAGGCGGCAGAAGGATACCCTAATATTCAATTTATAATCAGCCTGCCGGATACCATCACCTTTGGGGTAGATATTGATACTAGTGACAAAATATGCGTAATCCTTGAGCATTGTTTCCCAGCAGAAGTAAGCGCAATGCCGCGTGAAGAGAAAGAATTGTTGGTGTTGTACGTGGAACGTTATATAAAGCGGCACAAGTTGAACCGCAATGATATCAGCAATTTAAAAGATGCTATAAGAAAGGCGCTTGTTAAAAGGAATACAGAAAAGCAGGGAGTTTCTGCCGCGCATAGGCGTAAAGATTATGTCACCGCGCTTCTTGTAAGCGCCGGGGAGTCTTATTTGCTTGAAAGGCTTGACAGCCATTTGGCCGGGAATGGAGTGGCAGGAGATAACCTTTTTAGGATGACGCTGCGTTCGGCAATGGCTATTCCTTTAATATCATTTCATGAATATTCTCACCTATCGGCATTTAAGAAAAACTTTTCCGAAAATTATTCCAGGCCTAATCCCTGGCTGATACACGGATTACATAGATGGAATACAGCCCTGTTGTTTGGGACAGGCCTTCTTAGTGGTAAACTCACCCACGGCGAAATAGTAATACCGCTTGACATGGGGTATGTAGGGCCGAGAGAGTTTATGCCGGGCGGAGAATACAGTACATATGGAGAACTTGTATATGGAGCTGATAAAGAGAAGCTTAAAGAGATCTCTTTGGCAGGACCGTTGGCCTCGCTGGCCTACGGTGGACTGCCGTTTGGCATGTTAGATATTTACGCATCAACATTAGTGGGCATTAATAATTTGAACCCAATGCCCCCATTAGCGTTATTTTTGCCAATTACTGACGGCGCGCAGTATGTGCGCGAGAAGCCGCTATTTTCTAAATTAGCTCTAAGCGCCGGACTAAATTATTTTACCTACACGAAGCCGGGGATAAAGCAATCTATGGTGTTATCTCCAAGCCTTGCCTCCGCGGCGTTTAATGAATTATTATATGGCGATGATCCTGCGGGTATAGATAGTCCAGGATTAGGTTTTGCGATTACGCCTTCAGGAAGTTTGCAATCGGATAGCGGCGGCAGGACATTCTGGTTGACATGGAAAGGCCGGGTGAAGTTAGGTAATATTTTTCGCGGTCATAAATTACAGCCTTCAAAGGATGCCGCGGCAAAAACAACAAACAGTTCCGCAAGCGAAGGCCGCGGCTCTTCGCCTGCCCAGCCGCAGGCGCCCGCCGCCTCGTCGCCGGCGGTTGGGCCGGCGAATTCGCGTGATGCAGGCCTTGCGGAGGAAGTCGTAAATGCGCTCAACGGGAAATTTTTTAAGATGCCTTTTACGCTACAGGGAGGGAAAGTTATTATAGGCGAAACAATAGTTATAAACGGGAAGCCTATTGAAATACGAAATATGCCTCAAGAAGATCTGGTGATGGCCGCGAAAAACGGAAAAATTATTTTTGTGGATATTGATAAGCTCAATGAATTCCTGGCATTGCTTAATTTACCGACAAATGAACGCGCGGCACGGGCAAGAAGCATTTTTTCCGCATCCACGGTTGCCAATTTTATTGACGAGCAGTCGGAGGTTTACGAACGGTTTTTGTCTTTGGATATAGGCCCTGAAAACAAGGGCGCGGTTTTAGAGGCAGTTGTGGGATGGTTGTTTATCCATGAGATTGCGGAGGAATATGCCATACAGGCATATCGTGAGAAAAGCGGAGAATTTCTTCCGTCTGATCAACTTCGGGCGCATCAGGCAGGCCTTATCGCCGAAGGGCTGTTTTTAAACGGGATTCCCAATGAAACCAGAAATATGGCCCGTCAATGCCTTGGGCCCATACTTCAAGCGAGGGATGAAATGTTTTCGCTTTCATGGGTTGCTTCTGCAGTTTCGTCGCCGTTGACAAAAGAAGAATATGAAAAAGAAGGATTGCATTTATTTATAGGCAAATCAGGGTTTGACGAAAAGGTTCGAGCCGAAGATCTACCGAGGATAAAAGAAAAGGCAGGCGAACTTTATAAAAGATTAGGAGCTTTATTGGAAGATTACAGCAGGATTTTGTATAAGTTTGTTGATTCTGATTTCACAGGTGGCGATTTTATGGAATTCGAAAAAGCTCGCGACAAATTAGTTGATGTGTCCAGGCAAGTTGATAATGAACTCGCGCTTTTGGAAAGGAATAAAGATCCGGTATATATTCTAAACGCGGCAACGCAAGAAATTATAAATTGTCAGCTTGCAATGG
>CAKKQA010000111.1 GCA_919901925.1 Omnitrophica bacterium GWA2_41_15
GGCTGGGAATTAAAAAAGCGCTGACATCAGTCAACGCCTGTTTTTTGTTCTATAAGCCATTAGCCACCCCTTCTCAGTCTCCAGGTCATACAGTTCCAGCCTGGCCGGCAGAGAATCCAGTTTGGCTTCCATCGGCGGACAGAGACAGGACGGACAATCTTTGGCCCTTTGATTGTAATAATCTATTTCGTTTTTGAAAGTGGCGTTGAAACCCCCTTTCCTGCGAAGGGATTCCTCTATTTGGAAATCAAGCTTTTCTCCTTTATAGCGACCTCTTTTGATTACATCATCCGTATCCGTATTCTTAATTTTCAGCTGGGCCTTCTTAACCTCTTTCGCCAAAGAGGACATGGTTAAGAAATCCTGCATATCCGCTTCGGAAAATTCCCGCAGAAGATAATTTCTGTCTCTTTTTTCTATAAAAAAAGCCCAGGTTTTATCAATGGCTGTCCAGAGCGCCAGCAGAGCCAGCAGTCCCATAAGCACACAAACATAAGGCAACCAGCGAGCGCGTTTCGATTTTTTCTTTCGCTGATGGATCCTTTTATACGTTTCCAGTTCGGATAAAAAGTCTGACTCTTGGGACATAAAGCCGCCTTGGAAAAGGGTGAGTTTCGTTTTCAACGGCCTGATGGCCATTGTGGATTAAAAACGGTAATTGTCAACCCCACACATAACTTGTTATGTGTGGGGTCAATCCTGGCTTAAGAGATAAAAAATACACAGCTTTTCAACCAAAAAAGTTGCGAAGCCAGCAGGACTCAATTATATTTAAGAGCAATGGCTAACGATTTTTCTACAACTTCTTTTGCGGGAACTACAACCGCCGCCGGTATGCGCCTGCCTCCGCAAAATATAGAAGCGTCGCGCGCCTCAACCAGGTGGACTCGGCGCGTTCCCAAAAACCCCTCGGTTTTTGGACCTCCGCCACGGGAAAACTCCCGTTTTCCCGACCCCTTTCCCAGCTTCTTTAATCTATTATTATGTCTTTAGCGTTTCCAAATACAGAAATAAACACGGGAACAGTCGGCATGCGCCTGCCTCCGCAAAATATAGAAGCCGAGATGTGCGTCTTGGGCTCTTTAATGCTGGATAAAGACGCCATATACAAGGTTATGGACGCGCTGGCCCCGTTTGATTTTTATAAGCCGGTTCACAAAGAAATATATGAGGCGGTTTTAGATTTATTGAAACAAAGAGACCCTGTAGATGTCTTGAGCGTCACCAGCCGCTTGCGTGAACGCGGCAAACTGGAGATTGTGGGCGGGTCTGCCTATCTCACCACGCTGGTTAATACCGTACCTACTGCCAGCCACATCGCCCACTATGCCTCTATCGTCCGCCGCAAGCGGCTGCTCCGCGATCTTATTGAAGCCTCCAGCCACATTGCCCAGCTGGGCTACCAGGAATCTGAAAACGTGGACAGCCTGATAGATGAGGCCGAGCAAAAAATTTTTGAGATAGCTAAATATTCCCTGCGGCAGGAGTTTATACCGGTGCATGAAGCTCTGGATGAAGCCTGGGAAAGAATAGAGCGCCTGCACAAGGGAGACGGGGCTCTGCGCGGGGTAGCTACCGGATTTCCAGATCTTGATAATTATCTTTCCGGTCTGCAGAGGTCTGATTTGGTCATTCTAGCCGCTCGCCCCAGCTTGGGAAAAACGGCGCTGGCTCTGAACATCGCCAAAAATGTGGCTTTGGAGGGTAAGACCGTAGGCTTGTTTAGTTTGGAAATGTCCAGAGAGCAGCTGGTGGACCGCTTGCTTTCTTCCGAATCTAAAGTAGATCTCTGGCGGATACGGACGGGCAA
>CAKKQA010000112.1 GCA_919901925.1 Omnitrophica bacterium GWA2_41_15
AAAAACTGGAGAAGAGGTTTGGTAAAAGGATGCACGCTTTAACTATAGGCAGGCCCAAGAAGAGAAAATAGGTGTCTGTCCCTATTTAATGTCCCTATTTAATTTAAACATATTGCAGATACCTTTTATTTGGGTTATAATCAAGTCTATGGAAATAATAACGAAAAGCTTATCGCTAGAAGAACTTAAGCAGATGGCAGCCAGTACTTTTGGTGATTTAGTAAAGGCTGTTGTTGATGTTGACAGGGAAATTCTGGCAGTTGACGCGGAACTTCATTCTGATTTAGAGGCTTTATTGCTTGATAACGGTTCAAAGCAAAAAGCTCTTTGGGGAATTAATCTTTATCCGGAGATAGAAGAGGGTGATTTTGTCGAATTCGATTCCTTAATCAATATGCGCCCATCCCAAAACAATATGAGCCGCGGCGTAGAGGCTGAAGAAGTGCGTAAAAGGATCATTGAAATAGTTATTAAGAGAATCAAGAGATGAACTATCAGCATAAAAGTCTCGCGGCCGGGAAGTGGGGCCGGTTGCCGTTTATTGAACAAATGGCAAATATCGGCAGCGAAGTAGAGCGCGCCCTTAACTGGAAGCATAAGCATAACAGCGTTTATAGCCAAAAAGCATTTGAGCGCGCCCTTGAACTTATAGATCTTACCCGGGATAGCGTCAAGGGTTTTTCGCGCCTTAAGGAACTTTCTCGCGCGCGCGAAGCAATGGTGGATTATTTCTCCGGCACGAATCAATTTAAGGCTGCTGAAAGCTCATGGAAAAAATACTTTTCTTGTTTTACTTATGCCGCGCGTAAGAATCATTAAACGGATATGAATTTATTATATGCCCTTATTGCCAGTGGCATAGTCAGCCTTATTTCCTTAATCGGCGTTTTCGCGCTGGTGATTAAAGATGACTTATTAAAAAAGATCATTGTCTTTCTGGTTGCTTTTGCCGCCGGAGGATTAATAGGCGGGGCTTTTTTGGATATTTTGCCAGAGGCAATGGAATATGTGAAAGATACCGGGCAGTTATTTATTTATGTTATCGCGGGCTTCTATGTTTTTTTTATATTAGAAAAATACCTTCATTGGCGCCATTGCCATGCCGCTCAATGCGAGGTGCATCGTTTTACGTATTTAAATATTGTCGGCGATATCGTTCATAATTTTTGCGATGGCCTTATTATTGGCGCGATTTTCCTGGTAGACGTTAAGCTTGGGATAGCAACTACCTTGGCGATTATTTTTCACGAAATACCGCATGAGCTTGGAAATTTCGCCGTGTTAATATACGGTGGTTTTTCTAAATTCAAGGCTTTGGCATTTAATTTCTTGTCTTCCTTGTTCGCTATCGCCGGGACGCTGTTTGGTTATTATCTGTCTTCTAAAATCAACGGTTTTGTCGGCGTCTTATTGCCTGCGGCTGCCGGCGGGTTTATTTACATTGCCGCCTGCGATTTAATACCTGAATTGCATAAAGAAGAAGACGGTAAAAGGTCAGCGCTTATTATGATAACTTTTACCTTAGGAATTATTCTTATGAATATTTTAAAGACTTTGGATTAGGAAAAAGTGCTGTTTTGTGCTTGACATAATCCTAATTTTTGTTAAAATTATGACATTATATATTATTTAGATAATTATTAGAAGAAAGGAGCGCAGGTGTTATGGTAAGAGGTT
>CAKKQA010000113.1 GCA_919901925.1 Omnitrophica bacterium GWA2_41_15
TTCCGCTCCACTTTTAGAGATCGAATTTGATGTGACCCAGTCTGCCGAGGTTTCATTTCATTTTCATTTGGTAAAATGGTTTGACAGAAGCCGCTTAAAGTGTTAATATTTTGCAAAAGGAGATGATATAAATGTCTGAAATAGAAGTCAAAAAGGATGAATCTTTTGAATCAGCTTTAAGAAGATTTAAGAAAAAAATAGACAAAGAAGGCATCCTCAAAGAAATTCGTAATCGCAAGCATTACGAAAAACCAAGCGAAGTAAAACGCAAAAAAGCTAAATCCAGGCGATAAGGCAATAAGATTGCATTAAACTAATGGAAATAGCTTTATCAACAGCCTGGAATAGCGCCAAATATAAACAGGGCGCGATAATTATCAGGGAGATACGGGATTTAGGCTTTAAAAATATAGAATTAGGCTTTAATCTGACTGATAATATGGTCAGAGATATAGCTGGAATAGCCAGTAACAGCGGAATTAAAATACTTTCCCTGCATAATTATTGCCCTATACCTGAAAAGCTCGCAAGAAAAAAAGCCCTGCCGGATTGTTATTCTCTGGCATCTTTGAATGAAACTGAAAGAAATTTAGCTGTACGTTATACAAAACAGTCTATTAATACTGCGAGTTGCCTTAACGCAAAAGCAGTAATTTTACATTGTGGCAGAGTCGAAATGGTTGATCCGACTCGTCAGATGATATCTTATTATAATAGCGGAAAATGGGACGGCAGTTTTGCCGCTAAATTTAAACGAGATATATATCAGGCAAGAAAAGAGAAAATCAGATTGCATTTTTCTAAACTATTGAAAAGTTTAGATGAACTTGCCAAATACGCGCAAAAGCGAAAAGTAAAGCTAGGAATTGAAAATAGATTTTATTATCGTGAAATACCGTCTTTAGAAGAAATCGGGTTAATCCTTAACCGTTTTAAAGGCGGTATTGTTTTTTACTGGCATGATACCGGCCATGCCAAATTATGGGAAAATCTGGGGTTTTTAAAGCATCTGGATTATCTGAATAATTATTCGTCTCGTCTTGCAGGAATGCACCTTCACGATATAAAGCGCCAGCAAGACCACAAAGCGCCTTTAAAAGGAGAGTTAGATTTCAAAACATTCAAAAAGTATATAAAGCCTGGCACTCTCCTGACAATGGAAGTTCATTCTTCGGCAACAGGCCAAGAAATTGTACAGGCAAAAAAATATTTAGAAGTTATTTTTAAAACGTGATTGCTCCGTCGCCAACCGTTGTAGGGGCGGCACAGTGTGCCGCCAATACAGTTAGTAAAAAATGTTCCTATGAATCAAATTAGAAAACCGGCGGTAGCCGGCCAATTCTATCCCTCAAACCCGGCTAAATTAAAACAACTGATTGAATCATTCTCATCTAAAGCCAAAGAACAAACAGAGGCAAAGGGTTGTTTGCTTCCGCATGCCGGGTATGTTTATTCAGGCCGTGTTGCATCAAACGTCGTTTCTGGAATAAAGATTAAAGAAAACATAATAGTTTTAGGCCCTAATCACACAGGTTTAGGCAAACAATTCAGCCTGATGCGCCAGGGAGTTTGGGAAACGCCGTTAGGCAATTCCGCTATAAATACTAAATTAGCTGACGCCTTGATTAAAAAATGCCCTCTTTTAGAAGAAGATATCTCCGCGCACCTGACTGAACATTCTATTGAAGTAGAACTTCCAATCCTGCAATACTATAAAAATGATTTTAGTTTTGTCCCTATTGTTATTAGTCAGGCACAGCTTGTAGATTACCGAAGAATAGGATATGATATCGCGTCAGTCATTTCAGAAGAAAAACTGCAAGCTAACACGCTTATTATAGCCAGTTCAGATATGACGCATTACGAAGAAGCGCGAATAGCGCGTGATAAAGATACTTTAGCGATAGATGCCCTGCTTGAATTAGACGAAGAAAAATTGTGGGGCCTGATACATAAATTTGATATCTCCATGTGCGGCTATGCCCCGGCGATTATTATGCTGGCTGCGGCGAAAAAACTCGGCGCAAAAAAAGGCCGGCTGGTAAAATACCAAACATCCGGCGATGTTACCGGAGATTATTCGAGTGTTGTGGGGTACGCGGGGATAATTGTAACGTAACCGCGGAAAAGAAAAACAGTTTTATAAAAACGTATGTGTCAGGAAAACAGGTGTAGGGGACAGCGCATTGTGCTGTCCCTACAATAGAGGAGAAATATGGACGAACAAGAGAAAAAAAGCGTGGACGAAAGTTATAAAAACCAAGTTGAAAAAGATAAGCAAGATACGCCTGAAAAAGATGATTTTACTATGCCGGAGGCTAATTTTTCTTTTTTTATCTCGACCATTGGAATGCAAATAGCTATTGCTTTAGGCGATATGGCTAATCCCGCTGATAACACAACTCAAGAAAACCTGCAACAGGCGAAATTTTTGATTGATACACTTGAGGTAATCAAGGAAAAAACCAAAAATAACCTCGCCAAGGAAGAAGAAAGCTTATTAGAAGGCATGCTGTATGAATTGAGAATGAGATACGTTTCGAAAACGAATAAATAGCCGTCAGTCGTTAGTTAAAAAAGAAGCCAGTTTTTTTAGATTTTACTAACGACTAACGACCATCGACTAGAAAAGGAGTGCATATGATTGACAAAGAGCTTCTTGATATTCTGGCCTGTCCTGCTTGTAAAGCAGACGTAAAGCTGGAAAACATAAACGGCCAGGAAAAAATAACCTGCACTAAATGCAAAAAAAGATATCCCGTGCGTGATGGCATACCAATAATGCTTATTGACGAGGCAGAGCAAGGATAGCATTGTAGTGACAGCACAGTGTGCTGTCACTACAATGGCATAATAAATGGATAACCGATTAAGGCAACTGTTAGACAAATTAGATAACTGCAAATTAGACGGGATTCTTATCAGCGCCCAAGCAAATGTTACATACCTTAGCCGCTTTAAGGCGCAGGATTCCTATCTTTTAATTTCACCTCAGAAGAATTATTTTATAACTGATTTCCGCTATACTTACGAAGTTAAAACTAATATCAGTAATTTCAGGGTGTTACAATATAAAAACTTATTTCGGGACATAGCGGATTTAGCCAAAAAACATAAAATCAGGCGTTTAGGCTTTGAATCTAAAGATTTAAATTTCGCGGAATATTCCCGGCTTAAGGATTGCCTTCCCGCGAAGGTAAAGCTGATCGACACATTTGATATTGTAGAGGATATTCGTAAAATTAAAGATGCCCAAGAACTAAAATGTATTGCCCAAGGGATAGAAATAACAAATATGACATTCCGGCATTTAAAAAAGTATATTAAGCCGGGGCTTTCGGAACTTCAAATTGCCGCGGAAGTCGAGCATTTTATCCGCCATAATGGCGCCCAGATGAGCGCTTTCGATATTATTATTGCCAGCGGCCCCAATTCCAGTTATCCGCACGCGTCAGTAACAAATAGACTAGTAAAAAAAGGTGAGCCTTTATTGCTTGATATCGGTGTCGAGATAAATGGCTACAAATCAGACTTGACAAGGGTATTCTTTTTGGATAAAATAAATAGCTTTCAGAGAAGGATTTTTGAGATTGTCAAAGAGGCGCAAGCCAAAGCATTTGAAGTAATTAAGCCTGGTGTTTTGATACGCGAAGTAGACGCGGCAAGCCGTAATTTTATCGCCAAACGCGGTTATGGCCGTTTCTTTGGCCATAGTTTAGGCCACGGCGTAGGCCTTGATATTCACGAAGAGCCTTCTATTTCTTCAAGAAATAATTCTATAGCGCGGGAAGGCATGGTTTTTACGGTCGAACCGGGGATATATATCCCAAATAAATTCGGGATACGCTTAGAAGATATGGTTTATGTAACAAAGGAAGGGGTTGAGGTGTTAAGTGGCGCTGTCGATAAATCAATTTAAATCAGGGGTTACCATGATATTAGATGGCGAAGTTTATCAAATAGTCGAAGCTGAACATGTCAAACCGGCAAAAGGCTCGGCTTTTGTCCGAGTAAGAATAAAGAATCTTAAAAACGGCAGCCTGCTAGATAGGACTTTCCGCGGCCAGGACTCTGCTGAAGAAGCTTTCGTGGAACAGAGAAAGATGCAATTTCTCTATACTTCTGATGATATTTATCATTTCATGGACCAGGAAAACTATGACCAGCTTGCTGTATCAAAGGATAACCTTAGCGAAAACAGCAGGTTTTTAAAAGATAATTTGGAAGTGCTGGGGATATTTTATAAAGATTCTCTTTTAAACATCATTATCCCTAATTTTATTGAATTAGTGATTACTGAAACAGAACCCGGCATAAAGGGTGATACGGCAAAAGGCGGAAATAAAATAGCCAAAGTAGAGACAGGCGCGACTGTTTTAGTACCGTTATTTATTAATATCGGAGATAAAATTAAGGTCGATACGCGCACAGGCGCGTATGTCGAAAGGGCTTATTGACAAAGCTTGCCCATTCAACCCATTCAAAAGGGGGAGCTAAGGTGATACGATGAATGTAAAAGAAATCAAAGAGATGATCAATCTTATGAATGAAAACAACCTCACGGAGCTGGAGATTGAGAAGGATGGGACCCGCATTAAACTAAAAAAAGGCCAGCCGGAATCGACAGATACAGTTGGCGCGCCTATTTTTATAGAAAAAGAAAGAACGCAACAGACACAGCCTATCCACCAGGAAACTCAAACTAAACATCAGGCAGCAACAGATAAAAATGAAATTAAATCACCCATGGTCGGAACCTTTTACCGCGCAACCAGCCCAGAGGCCCCGCCTTTTGTCGAAGTAGGCCAGCACATAGAGCCAGGCCAGGTAGTTTGTATTATTGAAGCAATGAAATTGATGAATGAAATAAAATCTGAAATCAAAGGAAAAATCGCGGAGATCCTTGTAGACAACGCCGAACCCGTTGAATTTGGCCAGCCGCTATTTTTGATTGAACCTTAACTAATAAAAATATTTCCTATGTTCTCCAAAATACTAATCGCTAACCGCGGAGAAATCGCTGTCCGGATAATACGCGCGTGTAAAGAACTAGGCATTCAAACCGTTTCAGTATATTCACAAGCCGACAGAGAATCAATGCATGTGCGAATGGCAGATGAGGCAATCTGTATCGGCCCCGCAGCCAGTTCAAATAGCTACCTAAACATTCCGGCTATTATCTCCGCGGCAGAAATAACCGATGTTGAAGCAATCCATCCGGGCTATGGTTTTCTGGCAGAAAACCCCCATTTTGCCGAAATATGCGAAAGCTGTCAAATAACTTTCATCGGCCCGACCGCGGAGAACATCCGCCATATGGGAGACAAAATGCAGGCTCGCGAAACAATGCGTAAAGCCGGCATACCGATTGTTCCCGGCAGTTTAACAGCAATAAAAAATAAAGAAGAGGCGATAAAAACAGCAAAAAAAATAGGTTATCCGATTATTATAAAGGCTGCGGCCGGCGGCGGCGGAAAAGGCATGCGTGTTTGTCATAATGATATAAGCCTTGTTTCCAGCTTAATGACCGCCCAGGCAGAAGCAGAAGCAAGCTTTGGCAATGCAAATGTTTATATGGAAAGGTATATCGAGAAACCAAGGCATATCGAGATACAAATTTTAGCTGACCCGTTCGGCCATATTATTTATTTAGGCGAAAGAGACTGTTCTATACAGCGCAGGCACCAGAAGCTACTTGAAGAATCGCCTTCTCCGGCTGTTGACAGCAAACTCCGTAAACGCATTGGAGAGACAGCCATAAGAGGGGCAAAAGAAGTAAAATATGTAAGCGCGGGAACCATTGAGTTTTTGCTTGACCAGAATAGGAACTTTTATTTTATGGAAATGAATACCCGCATACAAGTCGAACACCCGGTAACTGAATTAGTCACCGGAATCGATATTGTAAAAGAACAAATAAAAATCGCTGCCGGAGAAAAACTAAAAATACGCCAGGAAGATGTGCGTATTAACGGCTCTGCCATTGAATGCAGGATTAATGCCGAAGACCATATGAATAATTTTATGCCTTCTCCGGGGAAAATCGAAATTCTTAATTTTCCTGGCGGGCCCGGAGTAAGGATTGACAGCCACATATACCAAGGGTATGTAATAAGCCCGCATTATGATTCTTTGGCCGCTAAACTCATAGTCTCCGGGAAGAACCGTAAAGAAGCCATCCTGACAATGCGCCGCGCTCTCGATGAGTTTGTAATCGAGCCTATAAAAACTACAATACCTTTTCACAAAGAAGTCCTACGCAACCCGGATTTTGTAAAAGGCGATTTCTCCACCAATTTCATTAACGAACAATTTAAAAATACCGCTAAAGGAGAAGAGTAATAATGGATGTTCATTCAAAAATCGACTTAGGTTATGTTAAAATTCATAAGGATGTGCTGTCATCGATAGCCGCAACGGCAGCCATGGAAGTAGAAGGCGTAAAACAGATATATAATAAAACAGGGCTGGATATAGGCGAACTTATAGGAATTAGAAGTATTAAACGGATACTGGTTGATTTCGGCAAAAATGACGAGATAAGCATAGAAATCCCCATAATAGTAAAATATGGTTATAATATTCCTGAAATCGCCGAACACGCGCAAGAAAACATCCGTAGCGCGATAGAAAAGATGTTGGACAAGACGCCCAAAGAAATTAACATAAATATCCGCGGAATTGAAAAATAGCTCTTAGGAGGCCGGCATGAAAATCGTTCCGACATTAGGTCTTATTTTTAATGTGATAATATTTGTTTTGCTGGTTATTTTTATTATAAACATATTAAACCCTTACTTAATCCCGAATATACAAAACAGATTACAGCCCAAGTTAGACCTTGGCTTGGTAAAAATAGATAGAAACGCTATCGCGTCCATCGCGGCGATTGCCGCGATGGAGATTGAGGGGGTAAAACAGATCAGTCAGCCACGTAAAATTTTTATTATATTTGAACTGGTGGAATTTAAAAGGACCGCCATAGATGTAGAGCTTAAAAAAGACGATGAATTAGTGCTGGATATTCCTTTGATAATAAAATATGGCTTTAGCGCTTATGACGTAGCGGAACAAGTAAGAGAAAATGTCAAGAAAACAGTTGAAAAAATGCTCAACAAGACTCCTAGAGAGGTTAATATTATTATCTGCGGCATAGAGTAACAAGTTTTTTATACAAAGGGAGGTAATCATGCGTTTCTTTACATTGTTAGGCCTTATATTTAACACTATCTTTTTTATGCTTTTAGCAATTATAATATTCTGTTTTGTAGTTAATATCATTACTCCTTTAATGATATTTGATGTGTTAACAACAATACAACAGAATCCGAACTCAAGGATAATATTAAGTTTGATAGGCGTGCTGATTATACTTATAAGCATTTCTTTTACGCAGGCAGTCCTTGGTAAAATTCAACGCGAAAAAAATATTGCTTTTACAACTCCTAGCGGAGAAGTAAGTATTTCCTTACAGGCGGTGGAAGACCTGATAAAACGGCTGATTTTGCAAGTGCCGGAAATAAAAAACCTGCGTCCGGACGTAATCGCTACCAAAAAAGGTATCTTAGTCAATGTCCGCCTTGATTTGCGCTCGGAGACAAATATACCAGACTTAACCGAACGCTTACAGGAGCTGGTAAAGAATAAAATCCGCGATATGTTAAGAGGGATAGATGAGCCTATCGTGGTCAAAATTCATGTCGCGAAGATAGTATTAGGCGAGGAAAAGAAAAAACAGGATTCAACAGGAGCAGAACCAACAATTCCGTTTTACGGATACAGGCATTAAAATCGTAGTTTCAGCCTAAAATAAAACAAGAGGAGGAATTATTAAGATGGCTAAGATTGGTATTTTAACAGGGGGTGGCGACTGCCCGGGATTAAATTCGGTTATCAGGGCGGTAGTGCGGAAATCAATTAACGAAAAATTTGAAATTGTAGGCATAAAAAATGGCTGGAAAGGCCTGATTGAAAATGATACTATTGCCTTAGACCTGCAGTCGGTTTCAGGAATATTGCCTAAAGGAGGAACAATACTTGGCACCAGCAGGACAAATCCATACAAACAAGCTGGAGATGTTCAAAAAGTAATAACTACTTACAAAAAACTCGGCCTTACCGCTTTGATCGTTGTAGGCGGCGAAGATACATTAGGAGTAGCTACCAAACTAGTTAATGAGGGCCTTAATATTGTCGGCGTACCTAAGACAATCGACAATGATTTATCCGCGACTGATTATACTTTCGGTTTTGATACCGCGATCAATATCGCCACAGAATGTATCGACCGCCTGCACACCACAGCTGAAAGCCACCACAGAATAATAGTGGTAGAGGTAATGGGCAGGCATGCAGGCTGGATTGCGATTGAATCAGGCATAGCCGGAGGAGCGGATGTCATACTTATTCCTGAAGTTCCCATTGATATGGATGAAGTGTGCGCTATGATCCAAAAAAGGCATGCCAGAGGTAAAACCTTCAGTATTGTTGTTGTCGCTGAAGGCGCGCAGTTTAAACAAGGCTCAATGGTGTTAAAAGAACAAAAGCTAGACTCATTCGGCCATGTTCGTTTAGGCGGTATAGGCGAGACGCTGGCGGAAGAAATTGAAAAACGCACAGGTTATGAAACGAGGGTTTCTGTGCTTGGCCATATACAAAGGGGCGGTTCGCCTACGGCGTTTGACCGTGTCCTCGGCACACGATTCGGCGTTAAGGCCGTAGAATTAGTCAAAGAAAAGAAATTCGGGCATATGGTTGCTTTGTCGGGAAATAAAATTATCAGTGTAACTTTAGAAAAGGCCACAGGAACATTGAAAACCGTAGATCCCGAATATTACGAATTAGCTAAAGTATTTTTTGGATAAACGCGTACATTAGAATATTTTTATTTCCAAGAGAGGCTGAAAATGCGAGACAGAATTGTTGACATCATCAATGATTCAATCCGTATTAAAGAACAAATCCTTCATCACAATATTGATAATATCCTTAAGGCGGTAAAGCTTATTACAGCCACATTTAAAAATGGCGGAAAAGTATTTTTATTTGGTAACGGCGGTTCGGCAGCTGATGCTCAGCATATAGCCGCTGAATTTATAGGAAGGTTTCAAATAGAAAGGGCGGCGCTTCCGGCGATAGCGTTAAACACAAACACATCGGTACTTACCGCCTTAAGCAATGATTACGGTTATGAAACAGTTTTTTCAAGGCAGCTGGAAGCATTAGCTTCGGATAAAGACGTGGCTATAGGAATATCCACCAGCGGCAAAGCTAAAAGTGTATTATCAGGATTAAAGAAAGCGAAAGAGATGAAACTAAAAACGATCTGCCTTTCCGGCGCTCTCGGCGGGGAATCGGTTAAAACAGCCGATATTTCCATACTGGTCCCCTCATCAATAACCGCAAGGATACAAGAAGCTCATATCACAATAGGGCATATCATCTGTGAGTTGGTAGAAAACGGGATGTTCAAACAATGACAACATAAAAAAATGCGTTCTATCGATAAAATTAAGACTCGTCGTCAACTTCTGGCAATAGTTGATAAATATAAAAAACAAGGTAAGAAAATAGCTTTTACTAACGGTTGTTTCGATATCCTGCATTCTGGGCATATTAAGTATCTTGAGGCGGCAAAGAATAAAGCCGATATTTTATTAGTAGCTGTTAACACGGACTCCTCCGTCAAGAAAATTAAAGGCTTAAAACGGCCTATAAATAAACAATCTGACCGTATCAAGGTTTTAAGCGCAATCAGTTGTATTGATTACCTGACATTTTTTGGCGAAGAAACACCTTTGAATTTGATTAAACTGCTTAAGCCGGATGTGCTGATTAAAGGCGGAGATTGGGATATAAAGAAGATTGTAGGAAGCGCTGTTGTTAGGAGTTATGGCGGCAAAGTTATCACCATACCTTACATTAAAGGCTACTCGACGACAAACCTGATCAAGAAAATCAACGCGTTATAATATGGCCAGCGTAAGAGCGAATAACAAAATTCTGCGGCTGCTTGATGCTAACTTAAACCGCCTATTAGAAGGGCTCAGGGTATGCGAGGAAATCACGCGTTTTTTGCTTTGCGAGCCTGCTTTAACAAGAAAATTTAAAACCGCGAGGCACAATGTAATTAAAATAATCAAAAAGTGGGAAATACAAAAACACCTTCTTCTGGCATCACGTGATAGCTGCCGTGATGTCGGAAAAACTTCCATAAAATCAGAGTTGACTCGCGAGGATAATAAAAGTATTTTTTTTGCTAATATTCAACGCGCGACAGAATCTTTAAGAGTATTGGAGGAATTTTCGAAACTTTCCAATCAAAGGATTTCTGGCGCGTTTAAAAAACTGCGTTATGCGTTATACCAGCTTGAAAAAGAAACTTCTACCAGATTATAGTATATACGCGGTCATAGATGTATCGGCTTGCGGCAAAAGGCGGATTGAAAGAATAGTAAAAGATTGCCTTGCGGCAAAAGTCGAGATCATTCAGCTTAGGGATAAAAGTAGCGATAGCGCCGGCTTTTTAAGAATTGCCTTGATATTGAAAAGGATAATCGGTAAAAAAGCGCTTTTTATCATCAATGACCGTGCTGATATCGCCGAGCTTTGCGCAAGCGACGGTTTACATTCAGGCCAGAGTGATATTCCTATAGATGCCGCTCGCAGATTACTCGGACAGGGCAAAATTATAGGTAAATCATGCCATAATCTAAAACAGGCCTTATCCGCATATAGGGAAGGCGCTGATTACATAGGATTTGGCCCTATTTTTAAAACACCAACTAAACCTGAATATAAAGCCGCGGGAATAAAACTGCTTACGCGGGTGTGTTCTCTGCTTACCATACCAGTTGTCGCGATTGGCGGAATAGACGAGAGCAACGCCAATCTCCTAAAAAAAACAAGAGTTAAAACAATAGCGGTAGTACGAGCGATTTGTAAAACACAGAATATAACTGACGCGGTTAATCGATTGAGAAAAGAGGCTTTCGCGCAATGACTCAGCTAGAATTAGCTTTAAACAATAAAACATCCCCGCAAATGTTATTGATCAGCAAAAAAGAAGGCATAGATTTAAATCTTCTTAAAAGTAATATAGCGTGCGGTAAAACCGTGATATTAAATAACAACTTACGCCCGATAAAAAAATCCTGCGGTGTTGGGCGAGGCCTGCGGACAAAAATAAATGCCAATATCGGCGTGTCCAGCGATAAAAATAGCATTAAAGAAGAATTGGAAAAATTAAAAGTTTCACAAAAATACGGCGCTGACACAGCAATGGATTTGAGTGTGGCCGGAGATATCGGAAAAATAAGAAAAACCATACTGCGGGAATCAGCAATCCCTATCGGAACAGTGCCTGTGTATGAAGCAGCGGTGTTCGCGGCAAAGATGAAAAAATCGTTTTTACATATGGATGCCGATGATATGCTGGCGGTTATAGAAAAGCAGGCTCAAGACGGCGTTGATTTCATGACGATCCACTGCGGCGTTACCCTCTCAACTATAAAAAAAATCAAAGACAGCAAACGCCTGCTAGGCATAGTAAGCAGGGGCGGAGCGATTCTTGCCAGCTGGATGAAACATAACAAAAAAGAAAATCCGTTTTTCACAAATTATGATAAAATCCTGCAGATTGCGTATAAATATGATGTTACTTTAAGTTTAGGCGACGGCTTAAGGCCCGGCTCAATATGCGACGCGACTGATAAAGCACAAATAGCGGAGTTAAAGCTTCTGGGAAATCTAGCCAGGCGGGGGAGAGAAAAGAAAGTACAGGTAATAATTGAAGGCCCGGGGCATGTGCCTTTAGATCAAATAAACAAAAACATAAAATTACAAAAGAAATATTGTGATAATTCTCCTTTTTATGTGCTCGGGCCGTTAGTGACAGACATAGCCTCAACCCAAGATCATATTGCGGGAGCAATAGGAGGGGCGTTGGCGGCAAGCCTGGGAGCAGACTTTTTATGCGTGGTCAGCCCGGCGGAACACTTAAGGCATCCTTCGGTAGAAGATATAAAACAAGGAGTGATTGCTTCGCGAATTGCCGCCCATAGCGCTGACATTGTAAAGGGAGTTAAAGGCGCCATCCAATGGGATTATGATATGTCTTGCGCCAGAAAGAAACGTGATTGGCAAAAACAGATTGCTTTATCAATAGACCCGCAAAAGGCTAGAGAATACCGCGGGAGTTCTAAGCCGCATTTATCCGACGTCTGCACAATGTGCAGTGAATTTTGTTCTATCAAATTAATGGAAGAATGTCTTAAATAATACCGTGCAATAAGTTTGATTTCAGATTTCAGATTTAAGATTGCAGATTGAAAAAGAAAAACAAATCTAAAGTGTTGTTTTTTTGTCCTTTTTTTCAATCTAAAATCTACAATCTGAAATCTGCGATTAGTTTGCGGGCGTAGTTCATCGGTAGAACACCAGCTTCCCAAGCTGGATAGGAGGGTTCAATTCCCTTCGCCCGCTTAAATTCACACAGATACACCAGAAACCTAAATTGCTGTGTGAATTTAATCCTGAGCGTTATTTTTCGTATACATGGCATAGCGAAAGATATTAAAAATTTTGTCAATATGAAAACGTTTAAAGACAGTAAAATTAATCTAATAACCAGCAACCATTCTTTTTCTTTTTTTAACCCTTTACCCTTAACCCTTAACCCAACTTTGTTTTTTGTTTTTTGTTTCTTGTTTCTAATTGGCTGCGCTACCACCCCAAAAAACTCAAGCATATCAATTAATCCTCCCAGCAGTCAAACTGTTCCGCATATTCAAAACGTCCCGGGGATAACCCACGTAATTGTAAAAAACGAAACCCTCTGGAGTATTTCTCGGACGTATGGCGTAGATATAGATGAACTTTTACGCGCTAATAATATCAGCGAAACAGAGACTTTAAATATCGGACAGCCAATATTTATTCCCAACGCCAAAAATAACGGTGTAATACAAAAAGCTGAAACTGACAATTTTATTTGGCCCGTAAAAGGCAAAGTAACCAGTACTTTCAGCGAAAAAATAGGCAATATTGTAAATAAAGGCTTAAATATCAGCTTGCACAATGATACGGAAATCATGGCCAGCCGTTCAGGTAAGGTTGTCTTTACCGATCCTGGTTTTAAAGGCTATGGCAGGACGCTTATTATAGAGCATAAAAACGAATTTTTTACCGTATATACTTTATTATCGGAAATACTGGTAAAACCCGGAGATTATGTAACGCAAGGGGCACCGGTCGCAAGGCTTAAAAACGGAATACTCCATTTTGAAATAAGAAAAGGCCATAAACCTAAAAATCCTTATTACTACTTACCAGCATAGATATATGACTATCGATCTTAGGCAAGAAATAACGGAACTTTTAAACAAACGCCTTAACGGCCTCGCGGAAGGATACAGGCAAAATATCGCGATTATAGGGAATGAAAGGATTGGTAAAACTCACCTAATACATTATTTTCTATCAAAATATATTAATAACAATATTGTCCCTGTTTATGTCGAAGTAAAACAAGAAGAAAATTTCGCGTTTTTACAAAGGTTTATCGGCACTTTACTATACGCTTTCCTTCAAAACAGCGGCATAGAACTTTCCGCAAAAAACAATTTTCTTATAAAAAAAACGGGGAATTACGCTCCGCGAACAGCTTCATTTTGCGAAGAAATTTTAAGCCAACCCAAAATAAAACAACGGAATTTCGCCAAGTTATTTCAGTTATCGGAAATTCTGTTCGAAGAAACAGGGAAACGATGCTGTATCATACTTGACGAATTCCAAAGATTGTCCGAGTTTAACATTAAAGATTTTTATCCTGACTGGCGCAAGTTTTTAATGCTAAACAAAAATACGCAATATATATTAATAAGCTCAAAAAAACAGCTGGCCAATAAAATCTTAAGCAATGACCTTAACTTATTATTCGGCAATTTCCATAAAATCGAACTTGGGCCCCTTGACACGCGCTCTGCCCTGAAGCTAATCAACGAAAAAACCCAGGGCATAACGATAAATGATTCGTTAAAAGATTTTATAATTGACCTTTGCGCGGGAAAACCTTTCTACCTTAATACCATAAGCGGGGCTTTAAGGGATTACTACGCGAATGAAAAGGACACGATTCCTTCTATAAATTCTATTACGCACGCCATAAAAGATATGTTTTTGGAAGAGTTTGGCGTGTTAAATAAAATTTTTAGCGACACGTTGAAACAGATTCATGAAAATATTAAAAACCCTCAAACCACGGAATTATTAACTTTTATTGGCGAGGGGACAAACAGGCTGTCCGAACTTTCCCATAAGCTTCGTCAAACCAAAAGAGAGATCACGCCTTTACTTGAAGAGCTGATTTTTCAAGACGTAATAATCAAAACCTCCGATATATATCTTTTAAACGACCGGCTTTTCGGGTTTTGGCTTAGATGCATACACAAGGAAAGGATTAATTCTTTTTCTATAGATCATAACAGGCTTAAAATTGCCTTTAAAAACGAAATAGCCAGGCTTTATGAAAATTTCAATACTGCCCGAAAAAAGGGCATATCTGAAAGAATACTTGAATTGTTCAATCAGTTTGGCGATGAATCAGTTCAAGTAGAAAAGAAGCCGATCAGGTTAAATCATTTTAAAGAAGTAAAATTACTTGCCATAAACGGCCGGAACATAAAAGAGGGTATATTGGGCAGAGGCTCAAATATCCTCTGGATAGCCGCTCTTAAAGAAGGCGCGATAGTAGAAGACGATATTTTCGAATTTGCCGATATCTGCAAAAAATTCAAATATAATAAAACTCAAAAAAAAGTTTTGATTACCTTAGGCGATATCGATGTTAACGCGCGGCTGGCAGCTAAAGAACAAAAAATACTTACCTGGGATATATCCTGCCTGAACTCTCTGTTTGAGATTTATGGAAAACAAAGGATCGTCAAATGAAAATCGTAGTTTTATCAGACACGCACATACCGGTTGCCGCGAAAGACCTGCCCACGCAGGTTTACGATGCCTTAAAAGACGCGGAACTTATCATTCACGCGGGAGACATGATTTCTTACGACTTCTATAAAAAACTTCAGGGTTTCGCGGAAGTAAAAGCCGTGCATGGGAATATGGATGAGCCACAGATGCAAAAAAAACTGCCTTCAAAACAAATAATAAACGTAGGAAAATTCAGCATAGGCTTAATACACGGATGGGGCTCTCCGTCAGGATTATTGAATATTGTGGAAAAGGAATTTGCTAATGAAAATCCGGACATTATAATCTTCGGCCATTCTCATCAGCCGATAAATATGCATAAAAAAAATACGATTTTCTTTAACCCCGGAAGCCCTACGGATAAAATTTTCGCGAATGTCCATACTTATGGTATAATCACCATAACTAACGGGTTGAAAGCGGAAATCGTTAAAATCAGTTAACCAGTTATCCTGTTAGCCAGTTTACCAGTTTGCCAGTTTGCCAGTTAAAAAACAGCTAACAAGTAAAACTGGCCAACTGGGTAACTGGCCAACTGGTAAACTGGTAAACAAGCACATATATTGACACATTATAAAAATGGATAAACTCTGGGCGCCTTGGAGAATGAATTATATAAAGAACTCTCATAAAGAGAAAGGATGTTTTTTTTGCGCTTTCCGCCGTCAAAAAGACGATAAGAAAAACTTAGTTCTATCGCGCTCTAAACATTCCATATGCCTGCTAAATAAATACCCCTATAATAACGGCCATTTATTGGTTTGCCCTAATAAGCACGTGAAAGCACTTGGAGCATTATCAGATGTTGAATTACTGGATATGATGCGATTATTAAATGGCATGCAATTACTTTTGCAAAAAACCTTAAAACCAGAAGGATTTAACATAGGGATAAATGTGGGGGCGGCTTCCGGAGCAGGAATTCCCAACCATGTTCATATACACATCGTGCCCCGCTGGAATGAAGACACAAATTTTATGCCTGTTTTATTCGATACAAAAATAATATCCCAGTCTTTAGAGGAACTATATGCGCAGTTACATCGAAACATTAGAAAATAGATATTTGGCAAGCTACGCGATGAAAAATTCCCTGTCTAAAGGCAGGGTGTATAAAGAAAAGGAACATCCTTACCGTAGTATATACCAACGCGACCGCGACCGCATCATACACTCCGCTGCTTTCCGCAGGCTAGAATATAAAACACAAGTTTTCGTTAACCATGAAGGAGATTATTACCGCACAAGGCTTACTCACACATTAGAAGTTTCTCAAATTGCCCGGACTATCGCTATAAGCCTCCGCCTGAACAGCGATCTTGTTGAGGCGATATCTTTAGCGCATGATTTGGGCCATACCCCGTTTGGCCATTCAGGGGAGGAGGCCCTGAACGAACTAATGAAACATCACGGCGGTTTTAATCACAACCTTCAAGGCTTAAGGACCGTGGATTTTCTGGAAGAGCGCTACCCTGATTTTCCGGGGCTAAACTTAAGCTGGGAAGTAAGGGAAGGGATCGTTAAACATTCCACGCAGTATGACAGAAGCGCGCAAGTCGAAGAATTCCATCCCGAAAAAATGCCGATATTAGAGACACAAGTTGTGGACATCGGTGATGAAATAGCATATAATAACCACGATTTGGACGATGGCATGACATCGGGCCTGCTTGAAGAAGAAGGCTTGAAAAAACTCGAAATCTGGAAAATCGCGATTTCTAAAATCGGGCCGGGCTATAACCGTTTAAGCGCGCAAATGAGAAAATATCAGATAATCCGCACGCTCATTAACATGCAGGTCACTGATTTAATAATAGAGACGGAGAAAAAAATCAAGAAAGCGCGCATAAAGAAATTTACTGATGCCTGCGAAACAAATGAAAAGCAAGTTTCTTTTAGCAATCAGATGGAGAGACTACGGTCGCCGCTTCAAGATTTCTTAACGCATAATCTTTACCACCACTACAGAGTAGTAAGAATGTCTAACAAAGCAAAACGTTTTATCACTGAACTTTTTCAAGTTTATTTATCTAAACCTGAACAATTGCCTTTTCAGGCAAGCCGTTATATAAAAACCAAAGAGGATATTAGGCGGGTGATCTGCGATTATATCGCGGGGATGACCGACAGGTACGCTCTAGATGAGTATAAAAAATTATTCGATCCTTACGAAAAGGTATAAATCAGCGGTTTCAACTATTCACATAGTTTATCGTCTGATTAATTCTACTTACGACCTTAAGACCTTGCTTATCCGCTTATCAAGGCTGATAATACAGACTATCGAAGCCCAAAGCTGCCAGATTTTATTATTAGGCCCCGGGAAGAAAAATGCCCTTTTGAGATGTTCTTTAAGAACAAACGCCAAATGCGTTATTGTAAAAGATTCAAGAGGATTCAGTAACATAGAAAAGCTGGTCATTAATAAATCTTCAGCGATAAGGGCTAACCACATATTAGCAATCCCGCTTATTGCCGAAGACCTAATCGGAATAATTGTTTTAAAACGCCAGCCCCATGCAAGCCCTTTTGATGTCCACGACCAGGAAATCCTGATGACTATGGGAGAACAGGCGGTCATTGGCATACGCAACCTTCAGTTATATGAAGAACAGCAAAAAATTATCATGGGTAGTATTAAATCATTGGTAACACTTTTTGATACGCGTGTCCCATCGGTATATGCCCATAGCCCATATTTCAGCCGTTTAGTCTGCGCGATAGGCGAACAGATGCACCTGGACGAAAGGCAGATCCAAAGCCTGAAATTCGCCAGCCTTTTGCATGACGCGGGAAAAGTCGACATACCAATGGAAATCCTTACTAAATCAACCAAATTAACAAATAGAGAACTTAATATTATCCAGACGCACCCTTTTAAAGGCGCGCAGATACTACGCCACCTGGAAGCCTTAAGGCCGGCTATCCCTATAATTTTACACCATCATGAAAAATACAACGGCACAGGTTATCCTTCAGGGCTTAAAAAACGTAAAATTCCTCTTGGCGCGCGCATTATGGCAGTAGCAGATGCTTTTGAAGCAATGGTTTATGGCAGGCCTTATAGAGAAAGAATGACTATTGCTGATGCGATTAAGGAGATCAAAAATAAATCCGGAAGCCAATTTGACCCTATTGTCGTAGACGCGTTTATGAAATCTTTAAAAAGGCTTAATCTAAAAAAATACTTGCAATATAACTGATATTTGTCATATAATATAAGCGTATAAGTCAATACTAGTGTAGGGGACGGCCGTGACCGTGCGCTACATTGGGGCGACTAAGCATAAATATACCATATAAAAAAAGCCATGGATAACGAAAAATCTCAACAAATAGAATTATTCGCGCAATATTCTGATGAGACAAATCCAGTTGATACGCGTTCTGGCGCGGATACTAACCACAAACACGGCATTGCTACCGTAAAAAAAGCTGTTTGTTTCGTAATTGCTTTTATCGTTTTTTCTGTGGTCTCGTATTCGCTAGGCGTAGAAAAGGGTAAAAAACTTATTACGCTTAATAATACTTCAACGGCTATCCCTATAAAAATAACACCGGCGCGAAAGTTTTTCCCGGCGCAAGCTAAAGAAACCCCTAAAGATACAGGCATAAAAGAAGCCATGTCTTCAAACTTTAACAATAAATCGAAAGCTATTAATACGAAGATTTTAAAAGACTTAAAGAAATCGGGTTATACAATTCAGGTTGCCAGTATCGAAAAAAACAATAACATTAAAATAATGCTAAGTAAATTAAGAAATAAAGGCTTTAGCGCGTATGCTGTGGCTCAAGGGAAATATTCGGTAATCTGCATCGGCAGGTTCAGCGCCAAAGAAGAGGCGTTGTCTTATTTACAAAAAGTGAAATCAGACTATCCTGATTCAATGGTTAAAAGGCTATAAAAAATGTCACTACACCCTTCATTAAATTCATCCACAAAAAACCGTAAACAGAGAGCGGTTTTAACCCGTGTTGAAAGAATAAAATACCTTCAGGAAAAAGGCCTCTTTAGCGCTCAAACTCCTTTATTCGGCCTGCCGAAAATAAAAGCAGTTAAGATAAAGATCAAAAAGGAAAAAGCTGCGGAAAAAGCATCTGCTACCGGAGCAGGCGCAACAGGCGCTCCCACTTCTGGCGTAGCCGCAAAACCCTCCAAAGCAGCTTCGTCCACAAAAGCAGCTTCACCTGCAAAACCCGCTAAATAATTATGCTTTTTCTGGCGATTCTGGCAATATTTTTCATTTGCATTGTAATACATGAGTACGCTCATGGTTTAGTCGCGTCTTGGCTGGGCGATAATACAGCAAAATACTCGGGAAGGCTTACGCTTAACCCTTTGGCGCATATAGATTTATTTGGGACAATCCTACTTCCGCTATTTCTTTTAATTACCGCGGTAATTACAAAAAGCAACCCGGTTATTTTCGGTTGGGCAAAACCGGTGCCGGTGAATTATCGGGGATTAAAAAACCCAAAACGCGATATAATCTGGGTTGGCCTGGCCGGGCCGGCAGTAAATATACTTGCGGCAGTAATTTTGTCGATTATTCTAAAAACTAATTTGCTTCTGCCGTTATGGGCAGGGTATTTAGTAAAACAGGCAATAATTACTAATTTAATTTTAGCGGTATTTAACCTTATGCCCATACCGCCGCTAGACGGCTCCCGTGTCCTGATCGGACTTTTACCCGAACCGCTTGCCAGCACTTACGCGAAGCTGGAAAGGTATGGGCTTATAATATTAATTGGCTTGATGTACCTTAGCCCCAGATTCTTTGATTTCGTATTATCGATTGTCAGCAGGCTGTTAAATCTGCTAAATATTCAAATTTAATTCTACAGAAAAAAACAATGAGGAAAATCAAAGTAAATTTGAATTCAAGAAGCTATGACATTGTTATCGGCAGGGATATTTTTAAACACATTGAGCTTTTTTTAAGGCCTCTTAAGATTCCTCGCGACATATTTATCATCACTAACCAAACAATCAAAAAACATTTTGAAGGCACACTTAAGAAACATCTTAAACTTTGCGGGTGTACTTTTAAATTCCACACAACCATAGACAGCGAAAAAGCAAAATCCACCGATAACGCCCTTAAACTTATTGAATCTGTCGCTGAATATGCCCAACAACGAAAAATCACCATAATGGCTTTAGGGGGCGGAGTAATCGGGGATTTATCAAGTTTCATCGCCAGCATATATAAACGCGGCGTGCCTATAATACACGTGCCGACAACATTACTGGCGCAGGTTGATTCAAGCATAGGAGGAAAAACAGCGATAGACCTTAGAATCGCGAAAAATTTAATCGGGACGTTTTATCAGCCTAGGCTAGTTTTATGCGACATCAATTTCTTGAAAACATTAGACAGGAAGCAACTACGCTGCGGATTAGCAGAAGTAATAAAATACGCCGCTATTAAAGACCCAAGGTTTTTTTCCTATTTAGAGGATAATTACCATGCTATTCTTTCTCAAAACCCGCAAGCGCTGCAACATGTTGTATTTACCTGCGCCCAGATAAAAGCAAAGATCGTTGAAATTGATGAATATGAAGAAAAAGGGATAAGGACCATCTTAAACTTTGGCCATACAATAGGGCATGCCATAGAAGCAGCCGGAGGATACACCAAATATAACCATGGCGAAGCAATCAGCATAGGAATGCTCTGCGCGGCAAAGATAAGCCTTAAATTAGGAATGCTTGCGGCAGAAGATTATAACAGAATTAACAGCCTGATTACTAAAATCGGCCTTCCGCAGGAAATAACCGGCCTGGAAGAAAAACAAATTATCAAAGCGTATAAATTAGATAAAAAATTTATCGGTAAGATTAACCGCATGGTCCTTATTAAAGAAATTGGCAAGCCTGTAGTCTGCAAAAATATCCCCGAAAGAACCATATTTAACGCGATAAAAGAGTTATTTATCGTAAGTTAATCTGATTTTTTTATTTATCCCGATTTATTCCGAGGAAGCTCAATTTTTTAAGGTAAACTTCTGGTTTTGGTAGGATATTTCAACTCTATCAGGCAGGATATCTACGATTGTCGCCCCATCCACAGTATCTCCGATTCTTAAGATCTTATCATCGATAAGCGCTAAATTTTCATCTTCCGAGACAAGAATACCGCTTAATACAAGGTTATCCGGCAGTGATGGTTTAGATTCGACTGCTTTTGCGGCAGGTAACTTATTGACGGCGGCTTCAGGCGCAAGAGACGCAACAGGCATAACAGGCGCAGGCAGGGCTTGAACTTTAACTAGTTGTTTAGCCGGCTTATTGCTTTTGATAACTGCAAATTTATCTAAATACCCCGCAATTACAATAGCCCCGGCAATCCCAATGGCAGCCATAACAAACGTTAAGGGTTGTTTAATGGATTTTGCAGATACTGCTTGCTCAGAAAACTTTGAGTTTTGGACATCTGTTTTTTTTAATGCTTCGTAAATTATGCTCATTTTATTCTCTATACATTAACGCCTGATTGGATGTCAGGGCATATATCCCGTATGCAATTGGTGACAATTTCATCGTTGATATGTTCTTTTTCCTGGATGAAAGCCGCAAGCAGGCAGCGGTCACATACGTGGTTGATAATCCGGGGAAGCCCGCCGGAGAATTTATAAATACGCTCCAATGCGCTGTCGGAGAATGAAATAACCTTTACGGACTCATTAGACTTCGCGACACAGATACGATGAGCTATATAATCCTTAAGTTCTTCATACTGTAAAGGATTAATATGATAATCCACCATAACCCGTTGCTTAAGCTGTTTTAACTCTGTAAGGCCGAGTTTTTGCCTTAATTCAGGCTGGCCAACCAGAATAATCTGCAATAATTTTTCCTTATCCGTCTCAAGATTAGACAAAAGCCTTATTTGTTCAAGCTGACGGGCCCTTAGATTCTGTGATTCATCAATTATTAATACCGCGTTGTTTCCCATCGAAGACTCTTCCAGCAAAAATTTATTAAGGTCAGTTATAAGCCCGAGGCGGGATTTTTTACTGGTGGTAATGCCAAAATCACGGACAATGAATTCTAAAAGCTGGACTTCGGAGAAATATGGGTTTAAAACTAAAGCAGTTTTAACGGATTTCTCTAAAGTGGAAAGTAAGACCCGGCAAATAGTCGTTTTCCCGATGCCGATATCGCCGGTAAGGACAATTATGCCTTTACGCTGGTCAATGCCGTAATTTAAACAGGCGACAGCCTCTCTGTGCTTGCGGCTCATGTAGAAAAAAGCCGGGTCGCTAGTTACATTAAAGGGCTTTTCTTTAAAACCATAGTATTTGCAATACATATGAAAGGCTATTCGTCATTGCGAGGAGCTGATATTGACATGTGGCGACGAAGCAATCACGTACTTAAAAACGAGATTGCTTCGTCACTGACATATCCAGCGAAAGTTCCTCGCAATGACGGAAAATAAATGCATAAAATAATCTACAAATCTTTGATATTAGTATAAATAAAAAATGGCTGTTTGTAAACATGTTATTATTTGACATTTCTATAGGGCAATGTTATATTTATATGTCATATATACTTAAATTTTAGATTTCAGATTGAAAAAAAGGACAAAAAAAAGAAAAAACACTTTAGATTTGTTTTATTCAATCTGCAATCTTAAATCTGAAATCTAAAATAAAACATTTTGTTTTACCACGAGTAAAATATGCCAATTTCTAAAAATGATGTTTTAAAAGTCGCGCACCTCGCGCGGATAAATTTATCCGAAGAAGAATTTAATATTTTTTCCGGCCAGTTG
>CAKKQA010000114.1 GCA_919901925.1 Omnitrophica bacterium GWA2_41_15
AAAACGCAGTCCTGACGAAGATTTAGAGACATTTTACCGAAATCCTAATGTAAATTCTGGGTTAAAAGAAGCGGGGAAGAAAAAGCCTTCTTGCTGTGGGTTGGAAGGGATAGAAGACGCCCGTAAGGTCGCTTTTAAGCTTGGGATTAAACATTACGTTTTGAACTTCGATAAGATTTTGCGGGAGAAGGTGATTGATAATTTCGTCGAAGAATACGCGCAGGGAAGGACGCCTAATCCTTGCGTGCGCTGTAATCAGTTCCTGAAATTTACACAGCTGTTAGAAAAGGCGGAAAGTTTAGGGGCCCAGTATTTAGCGACGGGGCATTACGCGAGGATAGTTGAAGAAGGGTTAAGGGTCAAGGGTCAAGGGTTAAGGTTAAAAGATAAAAGATATAGCCTTCTTAAGGCAAAAGATGAAAAGAAAGACCAGAGTTATTTTTTGTATCGGTTAAAGCAGAAACAATTGGCGCGTATATTGATGCCGTTGGGCAGCCTTACTAAGGATCAGGTGCGTAAAATCGCTTCTGAATTTGGCTTGCCGGTCGCGCAGAAGCCGGGCAGCCAAGAGATATGTTTTGTCCCTGACGCGGATTATCGCGCCTTCTTGTTGCGTGTCAGCCCCCGGATTGCCGCGCGGATAAAACCGGGGCCTATTCTGGATACGCAGGGAAATATTCTTGGCCGCCACAAAGGAATTCCCTTTTATACTATAGGGCAGAGAGAAGGTTTGGGCATTGCCAAAGGCTATCCTATATATATAACTAAAATAGACGCAAAAACAAACAGCATTATTGTAGGCAGCCGCCAGGATGCTTTGTCCTGGGGTTTGATAGCCAAAGATTTAAGTTTTACGGGCAAGCCGGTAAAAACAGAAGTTGTCTTGGGTGTGAAGATAAGATATAATCATAAAGAAATTTCTTCTCGTCTGGCGGCTTTAAGGGGCGGGAAAATAAGAATTGTATTTTCCCAGCCGCAGTTCGCGGTAGCGCCGGGCCAGTCCGCGGTTTTCTATGATAAGGATACAGTCGTCGGAGGAGGAATTATAGAAAGGCAGTTAGCTCATGCAGAGATTAATTGAAAAAATTCAGAAACTTAAAAAAGAACGTAACGCCATAATCCTTGTCCATAATTACCAGCTTTCGGAGGTGCAGGATATTGCCGATTACCGTGGTGATTCTCTGGAGTTAAGCCGTGTCGCCGCGAAAACCGACGCTAAAGTGGTTGTTTTTTGCGGGGTGCATTTTATGGCTGAAACCGCCTCTATTTTATCTCCGGAAAAAATAATACTTATTCCCGACAAGCTAGCCGGCTGTCCTATGGCAAATATGATTACGCCCGAAGACTTACGCCAGCTAAAGGCGCGCCACCCTAAGGCGGTAGTCGTCGGATACGTCAACACTTCCGCCGAGGTTAAGGCGGAGTTAGACATCTGCTGTACTTCGACAAACGCGGTCAATGTGGTCTTAAGCCTGAAAGACGCCGAGGAGATAATTTTTGTCCCGGATAAATATTTAGCAGACTATGTGTCTAAAAAAACCGGCAAGATGCTTGTTTCCTGGGATGGCTATTGCCCGACGCATGTGAAGATAATGCCCGAAGATATACTCCGCGCCATACGCCTGCATCCTAAGGTAAAGATTATCGCCCATCCCGAATGCAGGCCCGAGGTTTTATCTTTGTCTGACGAAGTGCTTTCTACGGGGAAGACTTGCGAATATGTGAAGAAGTCAGAGGCAAAGGAGTTTATCATCGCTACGGAGGTTGGGCTGGTTTACCGCCTGCATAAAGATAATCCGGGAAAGAAATTCTACCCGGCATCGGAGCTTGCGGTCTGCCCGAATATGAAACGCACAAACCTGGAAAAGGTTTTGTGGTCACTTGAAGAAATGAAGGATGAGGTGCGCGTATCTGACGAGATCCGCCAAAAAGCAAAAAAAGCTATAGACGCGATGTTAAGGATAGTTTAGAACTGAAGTTAAGTTAAAAGTAAAAAGTCAAAACCGCAGGCAGAAATTAGAAATTGAGACTGTTGAAAAACCGTCATTGCGAGGAACCCGCGTCAGCTTTAGGTGACGAAGCAATCACGTTTTAAAACGAGATTGCTTCGTCGCCGTAACCAAACGGCGGCTCCTCGCAATGACGAACTCATGGTTTTTCAACGATTTCAATTTATAATTTTAACTTTTGAGTTAACAGTAGTTATACGGAAGGAGCCAGCTATGAAGAAAACCATATTGATAACTCATCTGAAGAAAAGAAGAGAAACAGCGGTAAAGGTGCAGAAATTGCTCACAGATTATGGCTGTATGATTAAGACTAGGCTTGGTATTCATGATGGCGTTCTCGATAAATGCTCTAACACCGGGTTGATTATACTTGAACTTGTTGGCTCCGTAAAAGACAAAAAAGCGTTTGCCAGTAAACTAAAAGCTATCCCAGAAGTAGAAGTAAAACTAGTGAATATTGGGTAAGTTTTTCGCTTCCTAACAGGATTGGGGACAGTTTTGAACCGTGTTTCAGAACCGTCCCTATTTTTTTGTGAAAAAAGTAACAAAAATACTTGACAGCACTACCTTATGTGATATACTTCTGAGTATTATTGTGAAATAAGGAGCAATATGGTTACGACTAACAAGAACTGTGTTCTTCGGCTTTCCAGATACAAAAACGCTCTTCATCGTCTTAAAGCGCTGGGTTTTGTGAAAGTTTTCTCAGATAATCTGGCTGACGCAGTTGGGGTCTTGTCTTCGCAGGTCCGAAAAGACTTCTCTCTTTTTGGTATTGGGGGAAATAAAAGGGGCGGTTATCAGATAGATGCCCTTATTGAAAAGCTGAATAATATCTTAGGCAAGGATCAACAGCAAAAAGTCATAGTTGTCGGCGCCGGGCACATTGGCACAGCGCTGATGAAGTATAAAGGTTTTGAAAAAGAAGGCATAAAAATAGTCGCCTGTTTTGACATTGACCCTGCCAAACTTAATAAAAATAACCCGATACCTGTTTTGCCTTTAGATGAGCTAAAAGAATTTGTCAAAGATAAAGATATAAAAATCGGCATTATCGCGGTCCCGGATATCGCGGCACAGCAGGCGGCGGAAGTGATGTTTTCCGCGGGGATAAAGGGGTTGCTTAATTTCGCGCCCATGAGGTTAAAGGCGGCGGAGGATTGCGTAATCAATAACGTAAATTTAGAGCTGGAATTAGAAAACTTGATTTATTATGTCAACGTTTTGAATAAGGCAAAAATAGGCAAGTTCGCTGTTTAAACCGAAACTGACCCCCGGGGTCCGCAAGGTGGTTCGGAGAATATGTTTAAAATAATCGATAAATACCAGTTAGGCCCGAAGATAAGTTATGCCTTGATCGAGGCGCCGCTGATTGCCGCGAAAGCCAAGGCCGGGCAGTTTGTAATTTTGCGGCTTAGCGAGAAAGGCGAGAGGATTCCTTTAACTATAGCGGATTTCGATAGAAGTAAAGGAACTATCACGTTGGTGTTTCAGGAACTCGGAAAAACCACTGGCGCTTTGGCGGCGATGAAGAGTGGCGATTGTATTATGGACCTGCTTGGGCCGCAGGGAAACCCGACGGAGATAGAAAACTTCGGCAATGCCGTTGTCGTCGGAGGCGGGATCGGGATTGCTCCTGTATATCCTTTGGCGCGCGAATTAAAAGAGGCAGGCAATCAGGTCACCGCGATAATCGGATACAGGTCTAAAGAATATGTTTTTTGGGAAGAGAAAATGCGCTCGGTTTCAACTCACCTGTTGATTGCCACCAATGATGGCAGTTACGGCGGGAAAGGCTTTGTCACCGACGTGCTAAAAAAACTTATGGATAAGGGCGAGAGAATCGACAGGGTATTTGCCATTGGCCCTGCGATAATGATGAAAGCGGTAGCGGAGTTGACCCGGACAAAAAATATCTCCACAATAGTGAGTCTGAATTCATTGATGGTCTGCGGTATGGGGATGTGCGGCGCCTGCCGCGTGAGCGTGGACAACAAGACCCATTTTACCTGCATGGATGGCCCTGATTTCGACGCCCACAAAGTTGATTTTGACGAATTAATGAAGCGATTGGACACATATAAGCAAGAAGAGCAAGTGTAGGGAACAAGTGTAGGGACCAGGTCCAATTTAACCGTGGGGACAGGTCCAAATTAACCGGGAGAAGTGTCCCCGAGCAGTGGGGACACTTTCCAACCGTGTTTTGGACCTGGTCCCTACCGTGTTTTGGACCTGACCCCAAGGATGATATGGAAAAAAGAGCAGTGCCGATGAGGCAGCAAGAGGTTGAAGAGCGGATTAAGAATTTTGACGAAGTCCCGCTGGGATATTCCGAAGAGGAAGCTATCCGGGAGGCGTCGAGGTGCCTGCAGTGCGCCAAGTATCCTTGCGTCAGCGGCTGCTCTGTGCAGATAAGTATTCCCGCGTTTATTAAGGTTTTAAAAGAGAAAAATTTCCAGAAGGCGATAGATATTATTCACGAGGCGGATTCTTTGCCCGCGGTCACCGGAAGGGTTTGCCCTCAGGAAGAACAATGCCAGGCAGTTTGTGTGTTGAAAAAAATTGGCGAGCCGATTTGTATAGGAAGGCTGGAACGTTTTCTTTCGGATTGGGAGCTGAAAAATAGAAAAAAATGTTTAAAGCCCGCGCAGGCAAGCGGCAAAAAAGTCGCGATTATCGGTTCCGGCCCGGCCGGACTTGCCTGTAGCGCTGACCTGGCTAAAAAAGGTTATCAGGTTACCGTCTTTGAGGGTTTTCATAAGTTCGGGGGGGTTTTAAGTTACGGCATCCCGGCGTTTCGCCTGCCTAAAGAAATCGTTGAAAGCGAGATAGAATATCTGCAAGGCTTGGGAGTAAAGCTTGTGCCTAATTTCCTCGTCGGTAGAGTAAAGACGATAGAGGATTTATTTAAAGACGGATATCAGGCGGTTTTTGTCGGCGCGGGAGCAGGCCTGCCGAATTTTATGGGTATCCCGGGAGAAAATTTAAACGGCATATATTCCGCGAATGAATATCTTACCCGCGTGAACCTGATGAAGGCTTATAAATATCCTGAATACGATACCCCGGTAAAAAAAGGAAAAAACGCAGCAGTCATCGGCGGCGGAAATGTGGCAATGGATTCAGCCCGCACGGCTGTGCGTTTGGGCGCCGAACACGTTTATTTGATTTATCGCAGGTCCGAGAAAGAAATGCCGGCCAGGGAAGAGGAGATTATCCGGGCGCATGAAGAGGGCGTAGAGTTTAACCTTCTGACTAACCCGGTGCGTTATATAGGAGACAAAGACGGTTTTGTCAGGCATGTTGAATGTATAAAGATGGAGCTATGCGAGCCGGATGCTTCGGGAAGAAGAAGGCCTGTGGAAGTAAAAGGTTCGGAATTTACTATTGATCTAGACCAAGTTGTGGTGGCTGTAGGCAACACGCCTAATCCGATAATTCAACGGACCACCCCCGGATTGAAAACCAAGAAATACGGCGAGATCGAAGCTGATGAATCCGGCAAAACATCTATGCCGGGAGTGTTTGCCGGCGGCGATATCGTAACCGGCGCGGCAACGGTAATTACCGCGATGGGCGCCGGCAAAGCCGCAGCCGAGGCTATAGACAACTATATCCGCAATCTGAAATATAGAAAATGAAATACATAGACGAAGAAAGAATAAAAGAGTTACTTAAAAATACCAAGCAAGCAAGCTCAAGCGAGATTAAGGCCATACTTGATAAAGCCAAATCCTTAAAAAGGCTTAAGCTAAAAGAAACGGCAGCGCTTTTGGCTGTTAAAGATAAAAAAACAATCAAGAATATTCGGCTTGCGGCAGGCTATGTCAAAGACGCTATTTACGGCAGAAGGATTGTTTTATTCGCTCCGGTATATATAAGTAATGTCTGTTTGAATAAGTGTTTGTATTGCGCGTTTCAGGCGGGAAATACCGCGATAAAAAGAAAGGTTTTATCCATAGATGAGATTAAAGAACAGACAAGATGGCTTCTTGAAAGAGGACATAAGCGAATTTTGATGGTTGCTTCTGAAGCGGGGATTTCAGGAAAGAGTAATGCAGATTATTACGCAGAAGCTATTAAGGCGATTTATGAGGTTAGCGCGGCCAGAAACAGGATTAAGAGGGTAAATATCAATTGCGCGCCTTTAAACGTCGAGGAATTCAGGCTGTTAAAATCATCCGGCATCGGGACATATCAGATATTTCAAGAAACTTATCATGAGGAAACTTACAGAAAAGTTCATCCTCAAGGGCCTAAAAACGACCCGGATAACAGAATTGACGCTGTCGATAGGGCGTTTACTGCTGGAATCGACGATGTGGGCATAGGCGTTTTATACGGGCTCTACGATTACAAGTTTGATACCTTGGCTATGCTTATGCATATAGAACACATGGAAGAGAAATTTAATGTTGGGCCGCACACGATATCTGTCCCCCGGATAGAACCCGCGTTAGGTATCTCATTTATCGAGGATATGCCGTATAAAGTTTCCGATGAAGAGTTTAAAAATGCAGCGGCAATAATTAGGCTTTCGGTCCCTTATACCGGGATGATACTTTCAACGAGAGAGGCGCCGGCTATGCGCGATGAGCTTTTCGGGCTGGGGATTTCTCAAGTAAGCGCGGAATCCAGGACTTCGCCCGGAGGATATTCTTCCAGCAATGATTCCGGGCAGTTTATGCTTTCCGATGAAAGGACATTGGATGAGGTTATCGGTAAATTAATAGAAAAAAAATTTATTCCTAGTTTTTGCGCCGCCTGTTATAGGAAAGAACGCACAGGCGAAACCTTTATGAGCCTGGCTAAACCGGGGGATATTAAGGATAAGTGCAATCTTAATGCCCTTATAACCCTGAAAGAATATCTGGATGATTTTGCTTCGGGAAAGGTTAAGAAAGCAGGATATAAGCTTATAGATGGTTTGAGCCGCAAGTTGGATAAGAAGAGCCGCGGGCAGTTGGAGCGGTTTTTTGAGGAAGTAGATAAAGGGGCCAGGGATTTGTATGTTTAAAACTTGCTTGACAAATCCTGAAAACAAAATAATATAGTAATTATCAATTTTGCGATTTTTTTCACAGCCAGCGCCCTCGCCATTATTTATCCTTGATGCACGAAACGCATATTGTAGGAAATATCCTGAGATATCTGGAAGATGAGGAGAAGCGTTCTTCTAAAAGCGTTAAGAAGATATGTATGTCGCTTTCACAATTCGGCGGTATAAGCAAGGGACATTTCCTAGAGCATTATAAAGAGAAAACGCTGGGGACAAAATGGGAAACTTTGGATATAGAAATTAAGGAAATCACCTTTGGCCCGGAAATAGAAATAACCAGGATAGAATACGTAATATGAAGCTACTATTGGTCGAAGTGCGAAAAAAATAAGATTGCTTCGTCACGGACATGTCAAGTGAGGGTTCCTCGCAATGGGCATATTACTCACAATGTGTTGTTATTTCAGCTAGTTTTTACGCAAAAAAACTGTAAATATCGACGTGCCTTCGGTAAATTGTAATATTATTGTTTGTGAGTTTATTGAAACGGTTCAATAAACAACATTAAGATTTTTCTCTATCTCGTCGATAATTACTTGATTTATTGATATTTTTAACAACACGCCATGAGTAATATGCCCGCAATGACAGGTGTTTGGAGGATTAAAAAGTGAAATACGCGGTAATTAATAAAGAAGACTTAAATAAATGGCTTGAACATTTGAAGAAAAAGGCCCGGCTTTACGCTCCCAAAGAAAAAGAAAACCTCTTTGTTTTTAGGCCGGTTAAAGACGTAAGCAAGATATGCCTTGAGTATATACCAACAATCCTACCGCCTAAGAAATATTATTTTCCTCAAAAAGAGAAGCTGTTAAAGTTTCAGGTAAATCCTTTTAAAACCGCTAAGGCTATTGAGGAGTTCGAGGAGTTTATCCTTTTCGGAGTGCATACCTGCGATATCGCTGGTATCCAGTGTATGGATGTTATTTTCCGGGAAAGCCCGGAGGATCCCAATTATTTAAACCGGAAAGAGAAAATGACTATCATCGGGATTGAATGCCTGAAATACTGCGATGAACACGCTAATTGTACTTCCATGGCTACCCATGTCCCAAGAGGCGGATATGACCTGATGATGGTGGATATTGACAAGGTGTTTATAATTCATATCAATTCCGAGAAGGGCGAAAAGTTAGTCACGGGTTTAAGCTATATTAAGGAAGCTAAAGACGAGGATATGTTCAGGCTTGACCGCGCGCGGGAAGAAAAGAAAAAGATATTTAAGGAAGAGCTTGCCGCGCCCTTGCCAAAAGTTTATGACGCTTTTGATAAATCCTTTGGCTCGCAAGTCTGGAAGGATGTCGGTAAAAAGTGCGTTGCCTGCGGCAATTGCACCGCGGTCTGCCCTACCTGTTATTGTTTTGATACCGCCGATGATATGGAGTTGTCCCTTAACGACGGGATAAGGTATCGTATCTGGAATTCCTGTCAGATGGATGATTTCGCCAAGGTTGCCGGCGGAGAAGATTTCCGCAAGGGCCGCGACTCCCGCCAGCGCCATAGGTATTACAGAAAGTTTAAGTATCCGGTGGATAAGTTTAACCGCTATTTTTGTGTCGGCTGTGGAAGGTGCACCCGCACCTGTATGGCGGATATAAGTTTAAAAGAGACAGTTAATTCGCTGATTGCAGGGCAGAGCGCATAAAAAAAGGTCATTGCGAGGAGCCATCGTTTAGGCGCGGCGACGAAGCAAACTCGTTTTAAGTACGTGATTGCTTCGTCACAGATATGCCAGGCGAGGGTTCCTCGCAATGACGCGTGATATGTAAGTTTTATAATGATTGGAGCAATTATGATTGACCGAGAGATACTTTTAGAGAAAATGAAGACCTCGCCTTATAAGCCAATGAAGGCAAAAATAATTAAGGCGCAGATGCTCACGGATAAAGAAAAGTTTTTCCGCATTGAGCTTGAGGGAAAGATCAATCTTAGCCATCAGCCGGGCCAGTTTGTAATGGTTTCTATATTCGGTTACGAGGAAGCGCCGATATCTATCAGCTCATCCCCGACGGATAAAGGCTATTTTGACCTTACCGTAAGGAACGTCGGCGTGTTCACTGATAAATTGCATCAATTGAAAGAGGGGGACACCGTCGGTATACGCGGGCCTTTTGGTAAAGGCTTCCCTATAGATAATATGTTTGGCTATGACCTGGTGATTGTTGCCGGAGGCTTAGGCATCGTGCCTTTGCGTTCTTTGATCAGGTATATTATGGCCAACCGCAATGATTTCGGCAACGTCCAGATGCTTTTAGGCTGTAAGACCCCTAAAGAACTTTTGTTTAAAGAAGAGACTAAAGAATGGATGCGCCGGGCGGAGATCAAGTTTAACTGCACCGTTGACCGGGCGAACCCGGATTGGAAAGGCAATGTCGGATTGATAACAACGTTGATTCCTGGGATAGATATAAATCCTTCCAGGACTTACGCGGTGGTTGTCGGCCCGCCGATAATGTATAAATTTGTCATCGTCAAATTACTGGAAAAAAATATACCTGATCACCAGATAATAGTTTCGCTGGAAAGAAGGATGCGCTGCGGCCTGGGTAAATGCGGCCACTGTCAGATTGAAGGAATGTATGTCTGCCAGTCCGGGCCGGTGTTTAATTACGCGCAGCTGGGGAATTTTAAAGGAGAGTGCCATGAAAAAGCAATCTAAGCCAAAAGTGGCATTTTTTGATTTTACGGATTGCGAAGGATGCCAATTGCAATTTGCCAATATCGGCTCTACGTTATTAGATTTAACCGAACTGGTCGATATTGTGAATTTCCGGGAGATTATGTCTGAAGCGGGAGAGGATTACGATATCGCTATTGTCGAGGGAAGCATCTCGACGGATAATGACGTCAAGCGCATACAGAAAATCCGCGAAAAGGCGAAGGTGCTGGTGGCATTCGGCTCCTGCGCCACAATTGGCGGAGTAAACGGCATCAAAAACCGTACATCTTTGGAGTTGGCTAAAAAAAGGGTTTACGGCGATAAAGCGGATTTGATTAACACCATTAAGGCAATGCCTCTGCATGAAGTGGTCAAGGTGGATTACAAAATACTTAACTGCCCGCCGTATATTCCGGAGATAATCGCTGTTTTAAAGTGCATCCTTATGGGCAAGCCGTATGTCCTGCCTAATTACGCGCTTTGCGTGGAATGCAAAATGAACGAAAATGTCTGCCGCTATGAAAAAGACCAGGAATGTATGGGCCCTGTGACAAGGGCAGGGTGTAATTCCTGGTGCGTTAATAACGGCAACAGGTGTTACGGCTGTAGGGGCTTGGTGGATAATCCGGCTTCGGAAGGCGCGAAAGATATTTTATTAAAATACGGGCTAAAGTTGGAAGACATTATGAACAGCTTCACATTGTATAATGATTGTCAGGGAGAGAAATTTGACCAATATTTAAAAAAATGAAGCTTTAGTCATTGCGAGGAGCGGTTGTTAGGATGAGGCGACGAAGCAATCCTGCTTTTCCGCCTTCGCAATTCTTGCTACGGCGGATCCGCCGTAGTGCGAAGCACGTAGGCGGAAAATACGAGATTGCTTCGTCACCGGCGTGCTAAGTTAGGGTTCCTCGCAATGACGATGAATCAGTTAACAGGAGAAAAATGAATAAGGCAGTAAATAAAATAGATTCGAAAAATGTCAAGATCGATGTCCATTATTTGACGAGGGTAGAAGGCCACGGCAATATTGTGGTTGACGTCCAAGAAGGCAAGCTTACAAAATGCGAGTTTCAGATCATTGAGAGCCCGCGCTTTTTCGAATCGATGCTGGTCGGCAGGTCGATATGGGAGGCCCAGCATTTGACCAGCCGCATCTGCGGCATCTGCGCCTGCGGCCACAGTTTAGCCAGCATAAAAGCGGGGGAGGCGGCGCTGGGGATAAAGCCGTCGGAAGAGGTGGTTATGTTAAGAAAACTTCTTTTACATGCCGAGATGCTGGATAGCCACATCCTGCATATTTATATTCTCGTTGCACCTGACCTTTTAGGGGTAAAGAGTATCATGCCTTTAGTCAAGACTCACAGGCCGATAATTGAAATGGCCCTTAGGATGAAGAGGATGAGCGATTACGCCGGCGAGGTTTTAGCCGGCAGGCATATCCATCCTATAACTTATGTTATCGGTGGGATTACTCAGCTTCCGTCGAGAGAAAACCTGGGAAAGTTATACAAAATGATGCTTGATGCCCGTAAAGACGGCGAAGAGACGGTAAAGATAATCAAGACGCTAAAATTCCCGCAGTTTGAAAGGCCTACACAATATATGTCGCTGACTTCGGATGATGAATACGCGATGTACGACGGAGATTTAGTAGTAAACGGCAAGCAAAAAACTAACGCCGCGGATTACAGGAAAATTTTTATTGAAAGCGTGGTTGATTATTCTAAGGCAAAGATATCCAAGATAAACGGAAAGTCTTACGCCGTCGGCGCCTTATCAAGGTTTAATAACAATTCCGATAAACTGCACAAAAAAGCCAAAGAGGTTGCCAAGGAACTGGGGCTTAAAGCGCCTTGCCATAATCCTTATTTAAACACAGCGGCTCAACTTGTGGAATGGGCGCATTGCCTGGAAGAGGCTATCACAATAATGGAAAAGATTCTAAAAGACGGGCTTAATGAAGAAAAGAGCGTGGTCGCTTCCTGGCCAAAGCGAAGCGAGATTGGGAAAATTAAATATAAGCCGAATACGGGTGTTGGTTGTGTTGAAGTCCCACGTGGTTCATTATTCCACGAGTACACAATTGACGATACCGGCCACATAACCGCTTCAAACTGCGTAATTCCGACAAATCAAAATATGGGGAATCTCGAGGATGATATGCGCAAGCTTGTCCCGGAATTGCTCGGGAAAAAGACGCAGGAAGAGATAACTTTGGATTTAGAGATGCTCGCCCGCTCGTATGACCCTTGCATTTCCTGCGCGACGCATATGTTGGACGTTAAATTTGTATAGGTTAAATTAGCGTCATTACGAGCGTAGGGACAGCACAGCGTGCTGTCCCTACAAAGATTGGCAACGAAGCATTGACGACTATATATAGTGAAGCATAAACTCGCGGTAATCGGTTTGGGCAATACCTTAAGGAGAGACGACGGAATCGGTGTCTCGGTTCTGGAATCTCTCCTTAAACATTTTAAGCGCCCGGACGCGGATTATTTCAATTTCGGGATTGTCAGCTTTGACCTTCTGCATAAGATTGAAAATTATAGCGCTGTCGTATTAATCGATGCAATCGATGCCTCTTTAGCGCCGGCCGAGCTTAAAATTTTTAGGTTAGAAGAAATTGACTACAGTATAAAAAACTATTCATCTTCAACCCACGGATTTAACCTTAAAAGCCTGTTCGAGCTTTGTCAAACCCTAGAGCTAAAAACAAAAATTTACATATCAGGGATACAGGTCAAAGATGTGTCTTACGGCGAAGGGTTATCAGAGGAGCTAAAAAATAAGCAGGGAGAGATAACAAAAGAGATAAATAGTTTCATAAGTAAGGTTTGCAATAATGCTTTGTGATATGAACAGTTTATCTCATTCAGTGAGCGGGCCGGATAAATCCGGCCCCTACGGACATACGGCGGCATACCTGTAGGGGCGTGATTTATCACGCCCGGAAGCTCGCGTCAGCATGCCTGTAGGGTCGCCATTTATGGCGCCCGAATATGTTAATTATTTTTCTAACGACTAACGTCTAAAATGTGCTACGCGATACCCGGAAAAGTTGAAGCTATAAACCAAAAAATCGTTACCGTTGATTATTACGGCGAGAAAAAGAAAGCCATCAACGAGTTCCACGAGCTTTCTGTCGGCGATTATATCTACGCCCAAGGCGGCTATGTCATTGCCAAGGTTTCTCCGCATCAGGCGCAGGAAGTCCTGACTGCTTGGCAGGAGTTATTTTTTAAGCTTCAGGAGATCGACGAAGAGAAGTCCCGTTTTCTTCCCGATAAGAAGGCCCGGGAAAACAAGGTTGTTGCTATTTTTGACAGGGTCAATAATGGCCATCAGGCGACAAGAGATGATTTACGTTATTTATTGGCTTTGAAAAAAAGAGCTGACCTTGAACTTTTCTTTAAAGCGGCAAATTTTCTCCGTCAGAAATATCATAAGAACGCCTGTTGTGTCCACGGGATTATTGAGATTTCTAATTATTGCACGCGCAATTGTTATTACTGCGGGATATCTTGCCTGAATAAAAATATAAAGCGCTATCGGATGAGCAAAAAAGAAATCCTCGATTCGGTGGAAGAGGCGGTTGTAAAATATGGGTTTAAGGCGTTAGTTTTGCAAAGTGCAGAAGATAAAGATTATTCTATTGATGACTTAGTGGATATTGTCAAAACTATAAAAGAACGACACGCGGTTTTAGTTTTTGTTAGTTTCGGTGAAATAGGCAAAAGGGGGTTAGAGAAATTATTTGAGGCCGGCAGCCGCGGGCTCTTGATGCGTTTTGAAACGTCTAACCCAAAAATCTACGAGGCGCTTCACCCCGGATATTCTTTAGAAAGCCGGATTGAGGAATTAAAATACGCCTACAAGTTGGGTTATTTGATCATCACCGGCGGCTTAATCGGCCTGCCCGGGCAGACGGATGAAGATATTATCAACGATATTTATTTGGCCAAAGATTTAAATACTGACATGTATAGTTTTAGCCCGTTTATCCCGCATCCGGATACGCCGCTAGCTAAAAATCCGCCGCCTGATGAAGAAAAGGTTTTGAAAACTTTGGCGTTGGTAAGATTTACCGTTCCAAAAGAAGCAAAAATACTTGTCACTACAGGGTTTGAGACATTAAGCCCATCTGCTCGTAAAGAAGGTTTAGCTTCTGGGGCAAGTTCGGTGATGCTTAATGTTACTCCGCTAAAATACCGTCCGCTATATTCAATTTACCCCGCTCGCGCCCACGAAAAAGACTCGATTGACGCTCAAATCCAAGAGACAATTGAGCTCTTAAAATCCCTCGGCCGCGCTCCCACAGATTTAGGCATATAAGTTGTTCTTCTATCATTGCGAGCTGTAGGGG
>CAKKQA010000115.1 GCA_919901925.1 Omnitrophica bacterium GWA2_41_15
AGCTGGGAGAACGCTACATTCGCATTGTAGAGGTCAGCGGTTCGACTCCGCTCGGGTCCATTGCTAATAGGGTTAAGTGGTAAGGGTTAAGTGATAAGGGTTTTTCCCTTAACCCTTACCGCTTGTCCCTTAACCCTTACAATGACCCGCAAAGAATTCCTGAAATGCTCCGTGGCTTTTGTGGGCTGTTCGTTAGTGGATTTTGATTTTTCTAAGCTTGCATACGCCTTAGCTAATTCTTCAGATCATCCCGCCTTGTATTGGAAACCAATTGACTCCGAAAAAGTTCAGTGCGCCTTATGCCCGCGCAGATGCGTAATACCAAAGGACAAAAGAGGCTTTTGCCGCGTGCGTCAGAATAACGCCGGCAAACTTTACTCATTAGTCTATTCTAAGCCAGTAGCTGTCCACATCGACCCTATCGAAAAAAAACCGCTTTTTCATTTTTTACCCGCGACAACAGCTTTTTCCATAGCGACTGTAGGATGTAATTTGGCTTGTAAATTCTGCCAGAATTGGGAAATCTCACAGGCTTCTCCCGAAGATCTGCCGTCGCAGATAGTAACTCCCGAAGAGATAGTCAGGCAGGCAAAATCTGCCGGCTCCCAGACTGTGGCATATACCTATACCGAGCCGACTGTGTTTTATGAATATATGCTGGACACTATGCTAATAGCAAGGGCATCGGGAGTAAAAAATATAATTCATTCAGCCGGCTTCATCAACGAAGAGCCTTTAAGGAATATGTGTAAATATCTTGATGCCGCAAACATTGATTTAAAAGGTTTTACCGAAGATTTTTACGCCAATATATGTTCCGGCCATCTTGATGACATTTTGGGTTCCTTAAAAATATTGCATCAGGAAAAGATACATGTTGAGGTTACTAATTTAGTTATACCGACTTTAAATGATGATAGGACCCAGGTTAAAAAAATGTGCCTTTGGATAAAAGATAATCTTGGTGCGGATGTGCCTTTGCATTTTTCGCGCTTTAGCCCTATGTATAAGCTGAATAATATTATGCCTACGCCGGTTTCTACTCTTGAAGATGTAAGAAATATAGCTATGGAATCCGGCCTGAAATACGTATATATAGGAAACGTCCCCGGACATAGCGGTGAAACTACTTTTTGCCCAAAATGCAGGCAGCCGTTGATTGTGCGTATTGGGTATAACGTAACCGAATATAATTTAGAAAATGGGTTGTGCAAATATTGCAAGGAGAGAATCGATGGGGTATGGAGCTAGAAAAGAAATTTTAGATTGCAGATTGCAGATTGAAGATTGGAAAAAAAAGAAAAAAATAAATTTTTGTTTGTTGGGTTTGGTTCTTGCGTTTTGTGCTATGATTTTTATGCCTCTTGCCGGGGCTGATGATGTGAAAGAACCAAATGTCGCCGGGAAATTCTATCCTGCGGATCCAGGTACTTTGAGTAAACAGATTGATGATTTTCTGGCTTTAGCCCAGCCGTCAAAAGTAAACGGCGATATTTTTTGCCTTATCTCTCCTCATGCCGGATATGATTTTTCCGGGCTAACCGCGGCCTTTGGTTATAAGTCGATTGAAGGTAAGCCGTATAGCACAGTAATAGTAATCGGCCCCAGCCATTACCATAGTTTTACCGGAGTTTCTGTGTATACTAACGGAAGTTTCCGTACGCCATTAGGTGATATCGCGATAGACCGTGATTTTGCTGAAAAACTTATCGGGAAATCTTCAAATATAACCTTTATGCCGGAAGTGTTTGACCAAGAACACTCGGTAGAGGTTCAACTGCCGTTTTTACAAAAAACCCTGTCTAATTTTAAGATAGTTCCTATAGTCGTTGGCCAGTGCGATTATGAAACTTTAAATAATCTTTCTGATATTTTGACAGCCGCGATAGGCCGGCGCAAAGATGTTTTATTGGTTGCCTCTACCGACCTTTACCATGGTTATGACTGGCAAGAGGCGGAGGTCGTGGACAGCCTGACATTGTCTTATTTGGAAAAGATGTCCGCGCGGGATATTTATGATAAATTAAAGGATTCTACAATTCAAATGTGCGGAGGCATAGGTGTAGTCGCGGGAGTCTTGACCTCGGAAAAATTAGGCCATAAGAAAATCTTTATTCTAAACCATACTAATTCGGCTAATGTCACCGGCAAGAAAACAAAAGGGCTCTGGACCGTAGGTTATGTAAGCGCCGCGATAGACCAGGAAAAAAGAGAGGATGTCATTATGCTTAATTTAGCGCAGAAAAAGAGGCTGTTAGAGATTGCCCGTAAAACAATAGAAGAGTATTTGGCTAATTCAAAAGCCCTTGAGTTTACTGAAGCTGACCCCAAGTTAAATGAAACCTGCGGGGTTTTTGTAACACTGCATAAAAACGGAGAGCTGCGCGGCTGTATAGGAAATATGGTCGGGCAAGGCCCGCTTTATAAAACCGTGCGGGATATGGCGATAGAAGCAGCGACGGGCGACCCGCGGTTTAATCCTGTGACTAAAGGTGAACTTAAGGATATAGGGATTGAGATATCTGTTTTGTCGTCTTTAAAGAAGATAGAGGATATTAATGAGTTTAAATTAGGAGTTCATGGGATCATCATTAAAAAAGGCTGGCACCAGGGCGTGTTTTTACCTCAAGTCGCGACGGAGACAGGCTGGACCAAAGAAGAATTTCTTTCTCAATTGTGCACGCAGAAAGCAGGGTTGCCCGCGGATGCTTGGAAAGACAAGGATTGCGAGAAATATATTTATAGCGCGCTTGTTTTTTCAGAGAAAGAAGTCAATTAACCCGCTTTAAAAGGAAGGCCCCGCTTAATTTTATCGCCGCTAATAAAAGAGCAGTTTCGTAGATTCCTATTACGGGTATAAGTATTAAAACCCCGATTAAACTTCCAATACTCGCGCCTGCCAGATCGAGCGAATAAACAAGGCTAGGAGATTCATAAAAGCAGAATAGACTGAATTCATACCCCACTATAAAGCCAAGCGTAATAGTTGTAACCAAGTATAATGCCAGCCATCCCTTAAGGATAAACGGAGTAAGTATGCACATAGCGCATAACGCGCATTCTAAAAGGATAAGTGTCTTTATGGGCGCAAATTTGTTTAGTCCTCCTGTTAATCCTCCTAATGCCGCTCCCAGCATAAACAAGCCGATAATTATACCCAGTTGGTAATATAGGAAGCCGAAGTTAATCTGAAATATCAGCCCGATAAGTATCTCAAGAGTTATTCCGGTAAGCCCGGTTGTGAAGATTGTGGTTTGAATAATTTTTTTTCGTGCTATTGCCATTAAGATAAGTATAGCTAAAAGCAAAAATTTAAAATTAATAACCGAAGCCATATCCCAGAGTTTAGTGAAATTAAGCCAGCTTGCTTTTCCCCAAAGCCCCAGGTAGTAATAAAATCCCTTTGGCGAGTAATCATAATTAGCGGCGACGTTATTTAAATTTCCGGTTATTCTTTCTGTTATATATTTTTCTCTGGCTAACTTAGCGTCGATGTGGTAGGAGGAAAAGTACTGGTTGGATATTTTCCATTTCGACAGGCGTTCTTTTAGCGTGGCTGTATTTAATATCCGGTTTTGATTTTGGGAACAGGCTATAATCATTCTTTCTCCCGGAACAACTTCAATATTTTTGAAAACTTCTTTCGCGCTTTTATAGATAGAGGAGTTATACTTTAACATGCTCATGCCGAGGATATCTTCTTTGGAGCTTATGGTAAAATAGAATATACCTGATGATGGGTTTAGGATTTTATTTATCTTACGAAAAAATTCCACAGTATAAAAACGGTTTAATTGCAGGCTTAAGGGGTCGCCGAGGTTTGCGATAATTACATCATAACGGTTTTGAGTAGATTTTATAAAAGATATGGCGTCGAGGTTGTAAATCGATAGTTTTTTATCAGTTAAGCCATAATCTTTTGCCTGCGGTATGTATTGCCTGACAATTTTCACCAAAAGCGGGTCTAATTCTATATAATCGATTGATTCTGCGGGAAATTTCAGGATTTGGCCTGCTAGCCCGGAGATCCCGGAGCCGATAAGTAAGATTCTTTTAGGGGCCGGATGGCTAAGCAGGCTCATGTTGGCAAGTTCTTCTAACCCTTCGGTATCTTCAGTTGTAAAATAAAGTTTCCCGTTATCATAAAGGCTGTAGGTGTTTTCGTTTTTGGTTATAGCGATATTACCGTATATGGAATCTTGGATAGCGATCAGTTTTTGAGGCTTAAAGCGCAGGGAGCTGGTTGATTCTTGGAAATTTCTTATCTGGCCGCTTGCCAATATAAGGATATTTAAGAATAGCAATAGCAAAAAACTAAATTTTAACAGGCGTGTTTTTTCCCTATGCGAGATTATGTATACACTTATCAGGATAATCCAGGATAAAAAGAAGGCAATTTGGGCAGAGTTAAAATAAAGAGGAAGTATTAAAGATAAAATCCCGGCGCAAAAGGCACCCAGTGCCTCCAATATATATACTTTTACTCCGTCATTTATTATTGAGGATGCTAGTGAAAAACTCGCGCCTAATGAGGCGGTGAGTGGGACGATAGTTAAAATGCAGATGATAAAGATTTGTTGAGGCTGAAGGATTTCGTAAGGCGAAATCCCGATAAAGCCTTTTAATGAGCGGCTTAGGTAAATCCCCGCGAAACACCACAAATAATTTAGCAGGAAAAGCAGGCAGAAGATGTTTTTAAGGTTTTTATGTTTTAAGAAGCGGCGTCCAATAAGGCTTCCTATGCTTGTTCCTGCAAGCCAAGAGAAGAGGATTATGCCTAAAGATAGTTCATTGCCTAAGAAAGTAATCTGTAATTCGCGCGCCAGCACGAATTGCAGGATAACCGAGGTAATGCCTAATGTTAGGATGGAGAAGGCCATTATATTCTTAAGTTTTTATTGGTTAAAGAAGTTAATGGTTGTGTTGTTGTGCGATTGACACTGGCTTCCTTTTAGTATATTATACCTAAATAGTATTCCCCCGCAAGGGAAAGTCTAACGCTAAGTCTAACGCTAAGTCTAACGCTAAGTCTAACGCTAAGTCTAACGCTAATCGCCTAACACCTATAACCTAACACCCATAACCTTTTTTTGATGATATGAGAGTATATTGCCCTGCTAAAGATATTGGCAAGTCTGAAATAACAATTACCGACAGCCGCCAATTACACCATTTATTGAATGTCCTGCGCATTAAAGAAGGCGAGGCTTTGGGCGTTTTTGACGGCAATAAGGAGTATGAATGTATGGTTAAGGCAATAGCTAAAGATAAAATAAGCGCCAAAATCATTAAGGTAAAAACGCAAAAATCCTCGAGAGGATTAGAAGTTACTCTTGCCTGCGCAATACCTAAAAGGGTAAAGATAGAGTATATTATTGAAAAATGCACAGAATTGGAAGTTAAGAAAATAATCCCTGTTATTACTGATCGGACGATTGTTAAGGTGGAAGGTGAGAGGTCATTGGCAAAGCTTAAGCGCTGGCAAAAGATTGCCATGGAGGCTTCTCAACAATCGGGACGGATAAGTTTTCCTGAAATTTCGCAGGCTTTGAAGTTTAACGAGGTGTTATCGAGTGTAAAGGAATACGATTTAGCCTTGATTCCAAACTTAAAAACTGGCAATAAAAGCATAAAAGAAGTATTGGCGAATTTCAATGGCAAGTCGGTAATTATTTTTATTGGTCCGGAAGGCGATTTTAGTGAAAAAGAAATCAAACTTGCCGAAAAGAATGGCTGCCAAGGTGTTTCTTTGGGCGATTTAGTTTTAAAAGTGGATACCGCGGCGATAGCCATCGCCGCATTCCTGCATTTTTCTTATGACATTTAAGATATTCACTCTTGGTTGTAAGGTTAATCAGTATGAGGGGCAGCTTTTATATGAAAAGTTATCCGGCGCGGGGTTATTGGAGCCGGATAATCATAATGCAGATATTTACATTGTGAATACCTGTACTGTTACCCATAAGGCTGATCAAGAATCCGCCGGGTTAATCCGCAGCCTGCATAGGCAGGACCCAAAGGCGAAAATATTTGTTACCGGCTGTGGCATAGAAAATAGCCAGCTTAGGCTGGAAGATATCGAGGGGGTTTCCGGCATAATCCACAACAAGGAAAAAGAAAAAGTCTTAGATTATATGCCGGCGCATCCGGAGGTTAAGAAAAAATTACATCCTTCTTCAATTTCAAAATTCCAAAAGCATACACGGGCTTTTCTTAAAATTCAGGATGGATGTAACAATTATTGTTCTTATTGTATTGTCCCGAAAGTAAGGGGTAGGTCGAAAAGCCGGCTGTTAAAATTAATAATAGAAGAGGCTAAAACTTTAGTTAAGAACGGTTACCGGGAAATAGTTTTGTGCGGGATTTGCCTTGGCGCTTACGGAAAAGATTTTAAGCCGCCTAAAGGCTTGATAAATGTTATAGAGGAGTTGGAAAAGATATCAGGTTTGCTGCGGATACGGCTTAGTTCAATAGAGGCTTCGGACATAGATGAAAAGCTTATCGATAAGCTGGCTAAACCGGGAAAATTATGCCGCCATTTACACATTCCTTTTCAAAGTGGAGACGACAAGATATTAAAATTGATGAACAGGAAGTTTTCGTCAAAAGATTATCTTAATCTGGTTTCGGCTTTGCGCAAAAAATGCCCGGATATAGCTATTACCACAGATATCATAGTAGGTTTTCCGCAGGAAGAGGATAAGCATTTTCAAGGCACAATAAATTTTTTGAAGAAAATAAAGCCTTCCCGTATGCATGTTTTTTCTTTTAGCCCTCGTAAAGGCACGCCGGCTTTTAACTTTACCGCCAGGCCTTTAGGTAAAGCGGCGAAAGATAGGACAAAAAGCCTTAAAGCTTTGGCAAAAGAGTTGTCCGCGGATTTTTATCAAAGATTCATTGGAAAAACTCTTTCTGTGTTGGTGGAATCAGAAAACCAATCGGCCAAGGGTTATAGCGATAATTATATTAAAGTATATTTACCGGTAAAAAAATACACGGCTAATACTATTATTAAGGCTCGGATTGCCAGGCTTTACCGCGACGGGCTTTGGGCGCAATAAATAGGCTGGTTTTGTTTTGTTTGTGGTATAATAAACTTTTAATTGTAGGGGCTTTATCGCGCACGCAACAATCGCGCCCGAAACACGCGAACGGGTTTGATAAATCAAACCCCTACAGGCATACTGCGACATATCTGTAGGGGCGCCATTTATGGCGCCCGAGACAGGTGAACGGGTCGGATAAATTCGATCCCTACAGACATACCACAACACACCTGTAGGGGCGCCATTTATGGCGCCCGTTTGAAAGGTTAGATAAATCGAATCCCTACAGACGCATTTTTGCATGGTTTACTATGGCAAATAAAATCGATTACGAGAAAGAGTTAAACGCGGCGCAGTTGGACGCGGTTTATTCAACAGACGGCCCGTATC
>CAKKQA010000116.1 GCA_919901925.1 Omnitrophica bacterium GWA2_41_15
CGTACACCTTCGCCATCCCAAATATACCGCCTTCGTACTACTTCCTTACAATACTTCGGCGGATTTGGGATTCCCTCAACTGTGAAACAAATTTGGCTAAAATCGCAATTCGCGAAAAAGACGCAATAGTCTTAGTAAAGAAATAACCGTCTGTGTTTTATCCAAATTTTCCCCTGATATAATCATCCGTCTGCTTTTTTACCGGCGCGGTGAAAATTTTATCCGTTTTATCCAATTCAATCAGCTCGCCGCTTAGAAAGAAGGCCGTCCTGTCGCCTACTCTCGCTGCCTGCTTGACATTATTGGTTACCAAAACAATCGTATAGTTTTTTTTCAGCAAACCAATAGCGTCTTCCACTTTCGCGGTAGAAATCGGGTCAAGCCCGGAACAAGGCTCATCAAACAAAATCACTTCCGGCTCAACGGCTAATGTCCTGGCGATACATAAACGCTGCTGCTGGCCCCCGGACAATTTAAATGCCGATTCATTCAACCTATCCTTGACCTCTTCCCAAAGGTAAGCCTCTTTCAACGCCTTTTTGACCTTCTCCTCTAAAATATTTTTATTTTTTACCCCGTGCATCTTTACGCCGTAAGAAACGTTATCAAATATGGATAATGGCAGAGGCAAAGGCAAAGCAAACACCATGCCGACTCTTTTACGCAAAATTTGCGCGTCAATATTTTTAATGTTTTCCTTTTCGAGTTTTATCTCTCCGGACATCCTGAAATTCGGGGTTAAATCATTAAGGCGATTAAGCATCCTTAAAAAAGTGGTCTTGCCGCTATTGGAGGGCCCGATTACGCTTAAAATCTCATTAGAATTAACCTCCATACTCAGTTGTTTAACGGCATGCACAGAGCCAAACCAGATATTCAAATCTTTTATATAAAATTTTACCATTTCTTTTTCTTTCTGAATCTATTGCGGATAACAATCGCTGCCAGGTTCATGAGCAAAACCAGTGCTAGTAAAACAAACGCCGTCCCATACCTTATTTTCTCATCCACATTAGGCACCTGCGTTGAAATAACATAAAGGTGATACGGCAAAGCCATTGCCTGGTCAAACAGAGAATTCGGCAGGCGCGGAAGATAAAAAGCCGCGACAGTAAAAAGTATCGGCGCTGTTTCCCCTGCCGCCCTGCCCAAAGCAAGGATAGTCCCGGTCAATATCCCGGGGACAGCGTTGGGTAAAACAATATGCCTTATCGTCTGCCATTTGCTCGCACCCAAAGAAAGGCTTACTTCGCGGAATGAATATGGCACGCTCTCCAATGCTTCGCGCGAAGCGGTGATAATTATCGGAAGCACCATAATGCCCAAAGTCAGAGACCCTGCGATAATTGACGCGCCGAATTTAAAAAACACGACAAATAAGGCCAAACCAAAAAGGCCGTAAACCACCGAAGGCACGCCCGCCAAATTGACAATTGCCAGCTTAATAACGCGGTTAAGAAGATTATCTTTTGAGTACTCGCTTAAATATATCGCGGCAAGCAACCCTATAGGCAAAGCAAAAACGATCGCGCCGCTAACGAGGTATAGTGTCCCAATGATGGCCGGGAATATCCCTCCGGCGCGCATTCCCTGCCGCGGGATATCGGAGAGAAACTGCCAGCTTATCCCCGGCAGGCCTTTTTGCACAATAATCACAACAATCAGGCCGACAGGAACTACTATCAAAAGAGTCGACAGGAATAAAAAGAAAAAAGCAATATTTTGCGCCTTGTAAGGATTTTTCATTATTGTTTCTTATGCAAAAATAAATCCGCGGTCACGTTGATCGCGAAACTTATAACAAATAAAACAATACCGACAGCAAACAAAGCAAAGTAATGCTCGCTCCCTACTACCGCCTCTCCCATCTCGGCGGCAATTGTAGCGGTTAAAGTCCTGACCGGAACCAAAATACTCTGTGGCAGAACCGCGGCGTTCCCGGTTATCATCATCACCGCCATTGTCTCGCCGATTACCCTGCCTAGCCCAAGCATGACAGCGGCAAGTATGCCGCTTGATGCCGCAGGCAGCATTACCCTCCATATCGCCTGCCAATGTGTCGCGCCTAAGGCAAGAGCGCCTTCTTTGTAATTTTTCGGCACCGAATACAAAGCATCTTCAGCGATTGTAACTATTGTCGGCATTGCCATAAACGCCAGCATTATCGAACCCGACAGGGCGGTTAAGCCCGTCGGCAAATGAAAAACATTTTTTACCATCGGCACCAGCGTTACCATCCCGATAAATCCTAAAACAACGCTGGGTATGGCAGCCAATAATTCTATGCCCGCCTTAAGGATCTCTTTCAACCTTAGAGGCGCGATTTCCGCGATGTAAATAGCGCAACCTACGCCTATAGGTATCGATATGATTGCCGCTCCCAATGTTACTAATAACGAACCAAGTATTAAAGGAAGTATCCCCAGTTGGGCAGGTTCGGAAATCGGATACCAGCTTTTGCCTAAAATAAATTTAAAAGGGCTTACGCTTTTAAAAACCGCAAGCCCTTCTTTAAGCAGAAACAGGAAAATCATTATTACAAAAAATATAGAGGCAATCCCGCAAAGCAGGATTAACTTTTCGATTATGAATTCTTTAATCTTACGCATAAAGTTTAATTCTTAAAAATGCTGATAACTGTCCCAAACACATTATAATCGCCAGCTGTAGGGACAGCACACTGTGCTGTCCCTACAATGATTAGCAATAAAACAATCACGTCTTTAGAATGAAAAATCCTATCTATTAATCGGCACAAAATCCGTTGCCAAAACAATGTCCTGCCCTTCCTTAGAGAGCACAAAATCCACAAATTTCTTTACCAACCCCTGTGGCAGGCCGTTAGTATATAGGAAGAGCGGCCTTGATATAGGGTATTTGCCGTTTAAGACATTATCAATAGTTGGTTCAATATATTCCGACTTTTCATCCTTGGCAATTGCCAGAGGTTTTTGTTTAGAAGACACATAACCCATTCCATAATATCCTATTGCCGCGGAATTTCCCGCTACCTCATCGGCAATCGCCTGCGAAGACGAAAGAAGCAAAGCGCCCGGGGCAAACTCTTCCTTGCCATTGGGGTCGTTCTTCCTTAATACATGCTCCTTAAAATAAACATGGGTCCCGGAATTTACCTCGCGGGAAAGCAGGACTATTTTCTCATCTTTACCGCCCACTTCCTTCCAGTTTAAAATCTTTCCGCTAAAAATCAGCCCGAGCTGGCTCACTGTAAGCTTACTTACCGGATTAGCCGGACTAACCACAACCGCAAGGCCGTCCAGGCCGGCCTTTATTTCATTCGGGTTTATGCCCTTCTTATTAGCAAGGGCAATTTCTTTTTCCTTAATGTTTCTTGAACTCATGGCAATATCGCATGTGCCGCTTATAAGGCTGGAAAGCCCGGTGCCTGAACCTCCGCCGGTAACCGCAATGAAAGCATTGGGATTTTTTTCCATATATTTTTCCGCCCAGCCCTGGCCCAGGTTAACCATAGTGTCCGAACCCTTAACCTGAATTTCGTTCTTATCTTTAGCGGCAAAAGCATAGGCCGATATTAAACACATCAATAAAACTAACAACGATTTTCTAAGCATATCCTGCTCCTTTTTTTCCGTCATTGCGGGCTGTAGTGACAGCACAGTGTGCTGTCACTACAATGATTTGCTGCGAAGGTTCCTATCAATGACAGCATAGTAATAATAGTATACATTTTTTATATTGTCTCCGTGTTAAGCCAATGTAAAATCTAGGTAAAATCTTAAAATGCTATCTTTAGCTTCATGCTAAGGACATTTGTATCTTTCCAAGTGCCAATGCCGGGGTTTTTGGTTGCCCTCCACATATAGCAAACCTCGCCTTTAAGGTTTTTAACCATAGTAAAACCTATACCGCCGTATAACCTGTTCTCATTTATGTCTATGCCGTTAAACCTAAAGAAAAACTCATCGGCAACCAGCGGCTGAATTTCAAATTTAGTGAACTTCCAGGGAAATTTTATATCGAGCTTGTTGCGGAACCTCCATGAATCCGTTTGATAGGTATAATAACGGTATTCAATGCGTGTGCGGTCGCTAAACTGAAAATCAAATAATTTCCAGTTGGTAAATGCCGCGAAATACGGCTCGCTTTCCGGCCTGAATTTATCAGTTTTCTTCTCCCTGATATACCGGTAACCGCCGCCTAAACTTAAGTATTTAGTAAGGCTGTACTGGTAACCGGCATCATAGTGCTGATAATAGAAATCGCTGGCATTATCGCCCCAGCGGAATTCTTCCTCAAACGTAACCTTTGAAGACTTATTAAGCTTTACCTCTTCCACATTTGTATTCCAAATTTGAAAATCATCGTTGTCATAGGCATAAACTCTTGAGGCCATCATTAATGTAAGGCCGATCAATATAAAATTTATTTTCCTCATCATTTCTCCTTTTATCCTCGCGTCATTGCGAGGAGCTATCGTTTAACTGGCGACGAAGCAATCTCGTTTTTAATGCGTGATTGCTTCGTCACTTATATGCCAAGCGAGGGTTCCTCGCAATGACGTTCGCAACACATTCAAACACCATCAACACATTGCCTCCTTTCTTTAATCACAGAAAGGAGTATACAATGAACCTATTAAATCGGCTTCAAGGATGTGTAAAATGTAGGTAAAGTTTATTTGGGGTTACTTCGGAAGTATAAACCAAAACTTAGAGCCAAAGCCTTCAGTGCTTTCCACGCCCACACTGCCGTTATGCAGTTCGACAATATGCTTGACAATAGATAGGCCAAGGCCTGTGCCGCCTAGCGCGCGCGAACGGGCTTTGTCCACACGATAGAAACGTTCAAAAATACGCGGAATATCTTTTTCAGGAATTCCAACTCCTGTGTCTTCCACAAAAATCTTTAGATTATTATCGGATTCTTGCCCATAAACCCTGACAGATCCGTTTTCCTTATTAAATTTTATCGCGTTATCGATAAGATTAGTGAAGACTTGCTGAATCCTGTTTTTATCAGCTGTCAGGAGAATATTTTCCGCAAGTTCGTTTTCAATCTCCACGTTCTTTTTCTTTAATTGCGAACTGAACCCGAAAATCACTTCTTCCAACTGTCCCCTTAAATTAAACTCTTTTTTTTCAATCGTTATTTCTTTCGACTCAAGATGCGCCAGAGAAAGCAAATCATCGACGAGGACATTCAAACGGTCAGCATGCTCCATGATAATCCTTAAGAAATTCCGGTTATTCTCTTTGTCCTCTAAAGCGCCTTCAAGAAGAGTCTCCACAAAACCTTTTATGGAAGTAAGCGGTGTCTTAAGCTCATGAGATACATTTGCCACAAAATCACTGCGCACCACCTCAAGCCTTCTTATCTCGGTTATATCGTGTATGACCACCAGGCACCCGCTTATGGCGCCATTAGTAAAAATAGCGGCCGCGTTGACCTCAAAAATCCGGCGCACTGGGTAAGCAAGCGTTATTTCCCGTGATAGCGGCTTTTTATTTTTTAAGGCCGCGCTGATGATTTCATCAATATCATTATTGCGGATTGCCTGCAGGAAGATTTTTCCCTCGGCATCTTTTTTTAAAATACCGAATATTTTTTCGATCGCCGGATTAACCGAAATTATATACGATTGCCCATCCACAACAATCACTCCTTCAATCATACTGCTAAAAATTGCCGTCAACTTTTGATTTTGCGCCTCGATCTCTTTTATCTTATCTTCTATATCCTGGGCCATCTTGTTTAAAGTCGCGGCGAGTTCGCCTATTTCATCTTTTGGCTGGCGGATTATCCTGCGGCTGAAATCGCCTTGTGAATATTTACGGGAAATATTAATCATCCGCTTAATCGGGCTAATAGTGGCGCCTGCCACAAAAGAACCTAAAATAAAAGCAAACCCCAGCGCAAAAAGCAAGCCGAAAATAATTGTTTTTCTAACCTGCCACAGGGAATTTTGTTCTAAGTTTTTGTCTAAAAAAAAGGCGATAAACCCGAAGGAAGCTAAAATAACGAAGGCATAAGAAAGGATGAGCTTTAGTTTAAAGCTTCTAATCTTCATACTCAAACCGGTACCCGTAATTTTTAACGGTAACAATACGTTTTGCTTCGCTTTTTAGTTTTTGGCGCAAGGTCCTGATGTGCACATCTACGGTGCGGGTCTGAATTTCAACAGCATTATCAAAACCCCAAATATTATCTAAAAGATAATCCCGAGACAGCACCCTGCCTTTGGCTTTTATCAGTGTTTTTAAAAGCTCAAACTCCTTTGCCGTAAGTTCCACAGGCTTATCTTTCACTGTAACCGAAATTTTAAGAAAATCTATTTTTAACCCGCCTATTCTTACGACTTCCAGCGGCTTATCTTTATCTTTTCCCCGCCTAATGACCGCTTTTATCCGGGCAATAAGTTCACGCGGGCTAAAAGGCTTAGTCATATAATCATCCGCCCCGAGTTCAAGCCCGACGATTTTATCCGTTTCCTGGCCTTTTGCCGTAAGCATAATTATAGGTATAGCCGCAGTTTTACTCGCGCTCTTTAGCGCCTTACAAACCTCTAAGCCGTCCATTCCAGGCAACATAAGATCTAAAACAATAAGATCCGGGCACTCTTTATTCGCCGTATCCAGAGCATCTTCTCCGTCATAAACGGCTGATGTTTTAAATCCTTCTTTTTTAAGATTATAGTCCAGCATTTTGACTATATCTTTTTCGTCTTCTACTATTAATATAGACTCTTTCATATTTATCCTTAATCACACAAAAGGTTTTCTTAGTTAAACAAACTCTGCCAACACATTATGGATATCAACCCCTTCCACAGTCTCTTCAACCAAAGGTTTTTTTTGGTTAAGGCCGCTTTTTTCTTCGTAGGTTTCTTTCTCCTGTTTGTAAATTATACCCAAAGGAATTTTTTCTTCCCATTCTTGCGCTTTTTGATACGCCGCCATTTTATCGCCGGGATTATAAGAAGAGCTATCGATTTTATACACGCGCTTCCCATACCACTGGTAATTATTTTTCTTGTTAAAAGTTACGCAGGGCTGTAATACATCGATCAGAGAAAAACCTTTATGCTTTATCCCTTCCACTATCATACCGGAAAGATGCCCGGAATCGGCGCTATAACTTCTGGCAACAAAGCCACAACCTAAAGCAATTGCCATTTCCAAAGGATGCATCGGCTCCAAAATCACTCCGCCTGCCTGCACTTTTGTCTGATAGCCCAAATCAGTCGTAGGAGAAGCCTGGCCTTTGGTTAACCCGTAAATTTGATTATTATGGACGATCACAGTCATATCCACATTTCTTCTGATGTTGTGTATTAAATGGTTTCCCCCCTCGCCGTAACAATCTCCGTCGCCGGTAGTAACAATTACCGTAAGAGCGCGGTTAGCGATTTTTGCCGCGGCTGCCACAGGAAGGGCCCTTCCGTGCAGGCCGTTAAAACAATTACACCTGATATAGTGCGGCAGTTTTGCCGCCTGGCCAATCCCGGAAACCAGCAAAATATCTTTTGGCTTCCTATCTAAAATAACCAGGGCTTTTTTAAGCGCGGTAAGGATCCCAAAATCCCCGCAGCCCGGGCACCAGGTTATTCCATCATTACTCTTAAACTCATTTATATCCATCCTAAATTTATCCTTTTATACGCTTAACAAGATCGTCTAAGTTAAACGGCCTGCCGTCAAAACGTAATATCGAATTATTAACTTTAATCCCTGTTTCTCTCATAAGCAGGCGGGCAAGCTGGCCAGACGCGTTATTTTCAACCGTTATGATATTCTTTTTATCCTTGAACAACAGGCTTATTTCTTCGCTTGGGAAAGGCCAGACTTGGGATAAATGCGCGAAACCAAAACTTTCGCCAAGAGTTTCGCAGGCCTCCTTTAATACGCCATAAGTTGAGCCAAAGCCCAACAGCACATTATCCGCTTTTTCTAAATTATACGCGGCAGGTTTTTCTATCTCCTTAACTAGCCCTGCCATTTTTTTATACAGCCTTTTTTCAACCATCTTTATACGCGTCGCGCCATCCTCAACGATATGGCCTTCCTCACTATGCTCATCGCTATCCGCGTAAATGGCATCTTCAATCCACGATGGAATAGCCCTCGGCGATACGCCGGATTCTGTAAGCTGGTATCTTTTATAGCCGGTTATATTCCTAGAATCTTCTTTTGATATTATATATCTTTGCGCCCTTACTTTATCTAAATCGAAAGGCTCAATATTACGTTCAGAATCCGCCAGATGCTGGTCAGTCATAATCAAAACCGGTATCTGGTATTTTTCCGCGATATTAAAAGCCTTAATAGTCAAATAAAATGCTTCTTCGATTGTCCCGGGGGCATATACAACCCGCGCGAATTCCCCGTGGCCGGCGGAAATCAGAAAATCCAAATCCGCGCTTTCAGTCCGGGTAGGAAACCCTGTTGCCGGCGCCGGGCGCTGTGCGTCAACAACAACAATCGGCGTTTCGGTCATTGCCGCCAGGCTTATGCCTTCAACCATCAGCGCAAATCCTCCTCCGGAAGTAGCAGACATTGAACGCGCACCCGCATATGAGGCGCCGATAATCATATTGATAGCCGCTATCTCATCCTCCGCCTGTTCAACCACGATATTAAACTCTTTGGCGTAATGCGCGACTGTGTCCATTATGCTCGTCGACGGCGTCATAGGATAAGCCGAATAAAATTTACATCCTGCCCTTATAGCGCCAAGGGCGATTGCCTGGTTGCCATTCATTAATAATGTACTCTTAAGCGGGGGCGCGTTTAGTTTAAGCTTTTCCTTTTTGTAGCTGGCATTCGCGAAATCATACCCGGCTTTTGCCGCCGCGATATTTTTCTCAATAATATCAGCGCCCTTATCAGCAAAAATATCTTTAATAGCCTGCGAAAGGCACGCGAATTCCATATTGGTAATAGCGGTGACAATCCCGCAGGAAACCGTATTGATAAAAATATCGCTTCCGCCTGAATTAATGGCTGTTTCATAAAGAGGCGCGTCGAAAAAAGTATTATCATTTTCTGATATGTTAAACTTTTTCTTGTCTAAAATGATAATCCCCCCGTCCTTGAGGCCGGCTTTATGCAGGCCGTGGCTTTTTTGGTCTAACGCCACGATGATATCTGCTTTTTCACGAAGCGTGAAAACCGGCTTAATAGAAACCCGAAGCTGAAAAAAATTATTGCCTCCGCGCACCCTAGACATATAATCCTGATTCGAGAAAATCCCCAGCCCGGATTTTTTAAATACCCGGCACAGCAACTCGCCGATTGTCTGCATCCCCTGGCCGGCTTCACCGGCTATCCTTATAGTAAATTCGTTAATCATTCAATCAAGCCTCTATATGTCCTACTTATTCAACACTTAGGCCCTTAGACGATTGCCAGAGGCCATGGATATTGCAATAACTGGCGGCGAAAATCACACCCGGCTTTTCAGTTTTAAAACTTACAGTTACCTGCGGATGCGTGTACACAGAGCTCGTATCGGGCCCGTTGGCCGAGGCGCCATGGGCGCTGAATTCCGCCCTGCCTATCTGATAAGGGAATTTTTCTCCTTCCGGATGAAAAAACACCGTAACCCAGCTGATATGATGCTCGGTCTTATTGGGATGAGGTATTTCCTTTCCTACTGTGATTGTTAACTTTAAAACTTCGCCCTTTTTTACTTTATCCGGCGCCTCAATTACAGGAATATGTTTTTCCGTTTTCCAATCGGCGCTTTGAAACAAATTGTCTATTCCGGCCATTTATCCCTCCTTTGTCTGCACAATCTCCTCTTTTTCTTAGGCTGTGCTGTTTTGACTACTAAACGATATTATCTTATGAAATCAAAGAAATGTAAATCAATAAATTACAAAAAAGGCCGCAATATCCATCTCCTGCGGCCTTTTCTCTACCTCAATTTGAAGCCCTATTCATTTACACCCTGCTTCTCCATATGCCTCTCATGCCCGCCTGCCTCTTTCCATCCCTCGTGCATCATTGCCTTACATGCCTTGTCATATGGTTTTGCGCAAGGCATCTTTGAATTATTGCCCATAACGCTTGTACCTAATACAACCGCCGCTAAAATCCATAACAACACTGCAATAGCATACCCGAAAAGCTTAAGGCCTTGCGAATCCGCCTTACGGGCAGACAGCAGGACAAAAAAACTAACCGTCAACAACGCTAAAACCTTAACAATAAAACATCCAGCCATACAATACATATACCACCTCCCTTTGCCTTATGTTTATTTTGAAATTTTCTTATCTACCGATAAACTCCCGCCGCCTTTGATCATCAATGCTATACAAATAGCAATAACCAAAAGGTGATATTCGATTCCCTCGCCTTTTTGCATCCCTGACCAGTTCATAAAGAAACCATTGTGGGCATGCGCCATGAATATCGCCACAAGCATCACAACGAAAAGGCCGAAAGCTGCTACACGCGTAAGAAAGCCAAAAATAAGCGCGATAGCTCCAAGAAATTCTGCCGCGATAGCAAGTATAGCAAAGATCAAAGGTATATGCATCCTATCTGCAAAGGCGGAGAGCGTCGCGCTAAATCCGTGTCCGCCAAACCAGCCTAAAGCTTTTTGCGCGCCGTGCGGAAAAAAGACAATTCCCATGCCCAGCCTTAGTATTAAAGCCGAAATATCATCTTTTGTTGCAATTAGTTTTTTAAACATATCTGCCCTCCTTTTTTAATTTCAAACTAATATCTTCTGCAATAAATTAAACAAATACCCCGTAAAAATAATGCCTAATGTTGTTATGCCGAAGAAAACAAATATCAACTTTAATTTCATTACCCTCTTCAACATAATCCCTTCCGGCAGGCTCAACGCCGTAACCGCCATCATAAACGCCAGGGCCGTGCCCAAAGGGAAACCTTTCTGAAACAAAACAACCGCAATCGGCACAATCGCCGCGCAGCTGCCATACATCGGCACACCGATAAGCGTGGCTATCGGCACAGAGAAAATCCCGGCCTGGCTTATCATAGGCTGGATTGCTTCCCGAGGGACATAATTATGGATGATCGCCCCTAATCCCACGCCGGCCAATACCCAGAGCCAAATCTTACCTACAATACATTTTGCCTCTTCGATTCCAAAGATAATTCTTTGTTTTATCCCCCGGGAATTTATTTGACAAATAACATCCGTGCTCTCGCCGGAGATATCTTTTTCGATATATCTTTCGAGTTTCATCACTCCTATTATGGCCCCTGAAACAACCCCGATAAGCATGCCGCTTATCACATATACCAGCGTGATCTTCCAGCCAAAAAATCCGATCATCAGGACTACCAAATATTCATTAATGAGCGGCGAGGTAATAAGGAATGAAAAGGCCATCCCTAAAGGCACCCCGGCTTTCAGGAAGCTTATAAAAATCGGGATCGAAGAGCAAGAACAAAACGGCGTTACCGCCCCGAATAGCGCGGCCAGAAAATTCCCCCATAAGCCTTTTTTGCCGATCCATGACCTGATCTTTTCTTGCGGCAGGAAAGTGCGCAGGAAACCTATAACCGTTATCATGGCAAAAAGCAAAATAATGATTTTTACCGAATCGTAAGCAAAGAAGTTAATCGCCGCGTCTATCCGCGACTCAGGGTTAAGCTTTAATAACGAATACGTAATCCAATTCACCAACGACTGCAGCATAATCTGGCCCTTATAGTTTATTTTTCTCCAGGAGAGGCCCTGGGCGAAAGAGACTGGATATAAATCGAACTCCTTTGCATATTATTTGATTCATTTGATTCCTGCACCGCGGTATATCTATCTATTTCGGCGACCACTGAATATTTTCCGGGTACCCAATTTATCGGCGAAGAAGGCTTCCACTGAAGATTAGTTTTCTCGCCGCTTTTTAACGCCGGGACAAAAATACTTCCGTTTACAAGATGGCTGACCATATCGCACTGACGGCCCATATAGCATCTAATAACTTCGCAATCTAATGTCAATATACATTCCCCAGCGCCGCCGGTACCCTTATTCGCGACAACAATTTCAACCGATTCGATAATCCCATTTTCTTTAGGCGCAGGCCTGAAATCAACTGACTCGACTACCAAATCCGGAAAAAGAACATTTACTTCAGCAAAAGCCGCCGGCAAAAGAATAAAAATACCCGCCAAGCCTATAATAAAGGTTTTAATAATTTTCATTTCTTGCTCCTTTCATTTTATGAGCCTGAGAACCAGGGAAGCGCCATCAATACGCCGCTTTCACGCCCCAGATACCCTTGGCATATTCTTTTATGGTCCTATCAGAAGAGAATTTTCCGGACTTAGCGACATTGATAATAGACTTTTTTATCCAGCCTTCCTTATCAGCGTAAACCTTTTCCACTTTAGCCTGCGTAGCGCAGTAATCTTCGAAATCCGCCGAGACAAAATATGTGTCCGTATAAAGCAGATGGCCGATTATAGGGCGGAAGATATCGCGCTCAGCCGGGGAAAAATAATTGTTTTGAATAAGCCCTATTATCTCTTTTAATAAAGGCGATGTTTGAACATACTCCTGCGGATTATAGCCTTTTTGTTTCAATTTATTGATATCCTCCACCCGCAGGCCGAAAATAAAAATATTTTCTTCTCCCACTGCCTCGGCTATTTCAATATTTGCCCCGTCATAGGTCCCAATCGTCAACGCTCCGTTTAACATAAATTTCATACAGCCGGTCCCGGATGCTTCCAGCCCCGCGGTAGATATCTGTTCGGATAAATCGCTGGCAGGAAAGATCTTCTCGGCTAACGATACCCGGTAATCTTCCAGAAAAACTATTTTCAGTTTATCATTTATATCTTTATCCTTATTTATCGTCTCCGCGATGCTGTTTATAAACTTGATCGTAAGCTTAGCCATAAAATATCCGGGAGCGGCTTTTCCGCCAAAGATACATGTGCGGGGGACAAACTGCGCCTGTTGATTATTTTTTATTTTAAGGTACTGCGCGATAATATAAAAAGCGAACAAAAGCTGGCGTTTATATTCATGGATACGTTTTACCTGGACGTCAAACAAGGATTCAGGGTCGACTTTTATGTTATTCTTCCTATATATGTAATCAGCCAGGGCCCTCTTATTCTCTTTTTTTATCTCAAGCCATTTCCCGCGGAAAGAACTATCCGAGCAAAACTCAAGCAGTTTCTCTGTCTGGTAAAGATCAGTGATCCATTTATCCCCTATTGTTTTCGTGATCAATCCGGAAAGAGCGCGGTTTGAGGTATACAGCCACCTTCTCTGCGTAATGCCGTTAGTTTTGTTATTGAACTTTTCAGGAAAAACTTTATAGAAATCCTTAAAAACATCCGTCTTTAATAAACTGCTATGGAGCTCGGATACGCCGTTAACAGAATACGAACCGATAACCGCCAGATACGCCATACGCACTCTTTTAGGGCTTCCTTCCTCAACAATCGACATCCTTATAAGCATATCGTTATCGCCGGGAAACTTTTTCGCCATATCCTCAAGGAAACGCCGGTTTATTTCGTAAATAATCTCTAAATGCCGGGGGAGTAGATATCCAAAAATATCTACCGGCCATTTTTCCAGCGCTTCCGACATCACAGTATGATTTGTATAGGCAAACGTCCTTATGGTGATATCCCAAGCCGTGTCCCAGTCAATCTTTTCATCGTCGACAAGTATCCTCATCAATTCAGGAATAGAAATAGCCGGATGCGTGTCATTCAACTGAATCACGGCCTTATCAGGCAGCCTTCTTAAATCGCTGTTTTCTTTTTTAAACCGCCGGATTATATCCGCCAGAGAAGCGGCTGAAAAAAAATATTCCTGCCCCAGCCGCAAAAGCCTTCCTCTGCCCACGTTATCATTAGGATAGAGCACCTTTGAAATATTCTCCGACTGGATTTTAGCGTTGACCGCGCGTTCATAGTCGCCGTGGTTAAAATATTCCAAATCAAAATCCGCGGTAGAGCGCGCGGACCATAATCTTAATGAATTTACTATATCATTTTTGTATCCCGGAACAGGGGTATCATACGGCCTTGCCAGAATATTTTTGGTGTCTACCCATTCCACGCGCAGATTATTATTTTCGTCGGTAATCACATTTGTCCGGCCAAAAAATTTTACCAATACAGTATATTCCTGCCTTTCAAATTCCCAAGGATTTCCTTTACTAAGCCAGGCATCTGGCAATTCAACCTGACAGCCGTTGATTATTTTCTGCTTGAAAATCCCGTAATCATACCGTATTCCGTAACCTTGCGCCGGAATACCCAAAGCCGCCATTGAATCAAGAAAACAAGCGGCCAGCCTGCCCAAACCCCCGTTTCCTAATCCCGCGTCTTCTTCACACTCCCGCAGTTCTTCAATATCTAACCCCAGCTCCTCCATAGCCTGACGCGCTTCTTCCCAAAGCCCGAGGTTAAACATATTTGTTTCTAAAAGCCTGCCGATTAAAAATTCAAGCGAAAAATAATATACCCTTTTTACATTCTGGTCATGGAATTTCTCCTGTGTTGCCAGCCAGCGTTCAATAAGCCTGTCCCGCATAGCCAATGCCAAGGCGGTAAACTTATCATCTTTTGTGGCGGTATACTCGTCTTTGCCAAGCCTATACTCAATATTGCTCCAATAAGAACTGCGCAGCCCTTTTTCCGTCGTGTCATTGCAGGGCTTGACCCAAACGGTATTTTTTCTATTTGCTGTCTTGGCCATAATCGCTCCTCAATCTCCGAAACTGACGCCCATTTTTTTTAAACTGCGGATAAGCCCGGAATCCAACGGGACTAATTTTAACTTTCCCACTGCCTTTTGCAGGGGAATGTTTACAATTTTGTTGCCTTGTAAAGCCGCCATCCTGCCGAACTCACCTTTTAAAACCATATCCACCGCCTCTGCCCCGTATCTTGTGGCTAAAACCCTGTCCGCGGGCGTGGGGATTCCTCCTCTTTGCACATGGCCGAGTATTGTCGCGCGGCATTCGATCAGAGTTCTTCTTTCTATCTCTTCCGCCAGCCGGCTAGCAACGCCTCCCAGCCTGATTTGATCAAAAGATCTTTCTACGATTTGGCTGACCGTAAGTTCCCCTCCCACAGGCTTCGCGCCTTCAGCCACGACGATAATGCTAAAACGCTTCCCCCGGATTTTGCGCTCTTTTATTTTCGCGCAGATATTTTCTATTCCATACGGTATCTCCGGTATTAAAATTACGTCTCCTCCGCCTGCCATCCCCGAAAAAAGGGCAATCCATCCGGCGTAGCGGCCCATTACCTCAACTATCATGACCCGATGATGCGACTGGGCGGTAGTATGCAATTTATCGATAGCTTCCGTAGCCGTGGTAAAAGCGGAATCGAAGCCAAAAGTCAAGTCTGTCCCGGACAAATCATTATCTATCGTTTTAGGCACGCCTACAATATTTAATCCGTCCCTTTGAAGCTTTAAGGCTGTAGACAAAGTCCCGTCTCCGCCGATTGTGATTAACGCGTCGAGCTTATTTTTTTTATAATTCGCAATTGCCTTTTTTGACACGTCTTGATAAATAAATTTTTTACCTTTTGTTACGGCGTACCTATATGGCGCGGCGGTATTGGATGTGCCCAGGATTGTGCCTCCCATAGTAAGTATCCCCGAAGCTTCGCGGTTGCCTAACGAAACAAACCTGTTATGTATCAGGCCTTCATACCCATCCTTAAAGCCGATTACTTTTATGTTGTACTTCTCTGTCGCAATCTTAACAATAGCCCTGATTACCGCGTTTAACCCCGGGCAGTCGCCGCCGGCAGTGAGCACGCCGATTTTCTTAATCGTTGTTTTTTTCATCAATAGCTCCTCTCATACATTGAATTACGGATAAGCAATGGAAATTCCTGTGAACACACAATCAGAAAATTTTTGCCAAAAGTCGGCAAGGATTCGCGGCGAATGAAGCGAGCTTGCTTAATACTCCTGTACCTGGATATCTTTATTATTTTTATACGCGATTTTAACCGCGTCTTCCAACGAAGCAAGCGTTAAGGCCTCGGGTTCTTTTACATCAGGCGCATCAGAAAAACAGGCAGTTAAACCAATCCCCAAGAAATTCAAGGCGCCTAAAACAATAACCAGCATGCTCATCTTTCCGACGATTGCCTTGAACTCGTTGTAGAAACGATAGCTTTTATTTAAGCTGAAAAACCGGGCGTTAGCCTGATAATTACTGCGCAATACTCCCTGCTTCTCCAGCTTATAAAGGGTCCGCTGAAAAACCCCGGGCTTTTTCTTAAGCAGCCTGCCTAACTGCTGGATATAAAGCTGTTCTCCAGGGCGCGAGTAAAAAACTTTTAAAAGTTTTATGGTATTTTTTGAAAACTGCATCGAGCATCCTTTAATTATATTCTATTAGCATACAAACATATCTATTATGCATATAATTATATGCATAATAGATATGATGTCAAGAGTTTTTTGGCACACCGAAAAACTGACCCCTGGGGTCCGCAAGATTGCGGACCCCAGGGGTCAGTTTTCAAGACTGGCTGGTTTTAAAAAAATTATTACTACACTGCGAGTTATGCTATAATTAATTCCATGAATTCGAAACTTAAACGCCTGAAAAAAACCGCGTTTTTACTAATGCTCGCGCTTTTCCTGACCAATACCTTTACTAATGTCTATCTAAGGACAAGGATGCTGGTTGTCCAAGAGATGAATCTTTGCCACGAAAAACTTTCCAACGCTTATGAAGTCGCCGGGTGAGATGGCCTAAAAAAAGAATACGCGCTTATACTCTCCCGCAACAGCTCCAGTAAAAACCCCTTCGTCCAAAAGTTTTTGAAGCAAGTGGGCGAAAATATCAACAATGCCACTAACCTCGATGCTTACCTGCATTCTATCATCAGCGCCGAAAAGAAAAGCATCAAGAATACGCGTATCGCGATAATTTCGGCTAGTATCGCGATTTTCATACTATCTATACTGCGGGTATTTATAAGCTTTAAAATGGCACGCAGAGATAAAGCCAAAAAAACTTAAGCCACAAAACACTTGTAAACGAATTCTTGAAAAGGTATACTAGAAACAACAACAGGAGGATTCAATGAAAAAGATAATAGCCTCTGTGTTTTTATTCTTATTTATTTTAGGCGCGGGAAGCCTTTGTTATGCCGAGGCAATGGATATTGAAGGCGTAGTTGACAGCTTTCAAAAGGCGACAGACCTGCAGAAGAACCAAATACTGGAGGAGAATTCAGGAAGAGCGATTTCCTGCGGCGGGATAGTCAACAATGTTGGTGAATATGATTTTTTTGATACAGTAAACGACATAAGGGGCTCTTACTACCGGCTAACAACAGAACAGCAAAAAACTAAAAATAATACTCCGTATCAGCTGGTATTTTTATTTCAAGACAAAGAAAGCGCGAAAGATATTGATAAAGGCCAAAGCGTTCAGAAAGACGGAAAAATCATAAGAATAATTGATGAACGCCTGCAGGTTTCAGTATGGATTTTTTGCGGCGAATTAACCGATAAAGACAAAGGATTATTTAAACAAAACTGATCACCTTTCCCTCATCTTCTATAAATCAAGCATTTTTAAGCCCTACCTATTTTTTCAAAGCCACTTCTATTGAGCGCCTAGCATCGTACTGATATTATATACATTTTGCATATAGCACTCAAAAGTTAAATCAGTAAATTATGCCTGTTTTTTTTCTTGAGAGAGCGCCTGTAGGGGCGCCATCCCTCGCTTCGCTCGGGACAAGTTTTATGGCGCCCGCGCCAAAGGGGCTTGATCTATCAAACCCCTTCAATGCGTAGCGGCAAAGCTGAAATCTTAAGCCGCAAATTTTTCCTTATTATCTCTTTTGCTTAGCGGGAGGCTTTTAAACTTAGCGGATAACTGTCACAAAATCCCGGTTTTACATACCCGGGCGAATTTCTTAGCGCTTTTCCTGACAGTCCGTTTATAAGTTTTATAATCGATGCCTATCAACCCGAACCGCGGGAAAAAACCTTTGTCCCACTCAAAATTGTCGATCAGCGACCAATAAAGATAACCCATTACCGGAACGCCTTTTTTCATCGCGCGGTGAATATACTTCAGGTGGCCATATATATACTTCCACCTTAAATCATCATCAGGCGTGCAGATGCCGTTTTCCGTAATCATTATGGGCAGGTTATATTTTTCCAATTCTAAAAGAACTTCGTATAGGCCCTTTGGATAAATATCCCAGCCGAGAGAGTTTTTTTCACACAGATGATGTTTTTTATTGCAGACGTCGCTTGCGATATTGGCGGCCCCGAATTTCTTTAATTCTACTAATTGCCGCGAGTAATAATTCACTCCGATAAAATCCATAGCCTTATGCGGCATCAAATCATAGCGCATTATCCTCTCCAGAAATCCCAGATTAAATAACCTGTCCCTTAAATAAGCAGTAAACCTATTTTGTAAATCCTGTTTACAGGGCACAAAAGCCATAACATTCTGCGAGATACTTATTGAAGGAGCTGACAACCTCAACTCTTCATAAATTTTATGTATCGCGCGATAGGCTTTGATATGCGCCCAGGCCATATTTTCTTCCACCGCCGTTGCCTTTAGATACGACTTGACTTGAGGAGGCCATACGCCTAAAATATACGCGTGTGATATGTATATCGTCGGTTCATTTATTGTAATCCAATAATGGACGTGCTTTGCCAAGGCGCGGGTTACAAAATCGCAGTAACGCGAAAATAAAGCGGCAGACCGGCCTTTCTCCCACCCCCCTAGTTTACTGAACCAAACGGGGTTAGTAAAATGATGCAGGGTAACGACAGGCTCAATATCGCGCTTTTTCAAAGCGAGAATAACATCAATATAATGCTTTAATTCATTATGGGAAAATTCTCCTTCTTTCGGCTCTATGCGGCTCCACTCAATCGAGAGGCGGTGGGCATTATGATTCAGGCCTCGGGCTAAGTCAAAATCATGTTTATAAAATTCATAGTGGCGGCAGGCCTTGCCGGATTGTTCTTTGCCGGCTTTTTTCTCCCATTGCCACCAATCGGCATTAACATTATTGCCTTCAACCTGATAAGCGGATGTCGCCGCTCCCCAGAGGAAGCTTTGCGGAAATTTTATCATCATAAAATTATAGCATTATCCCAAATTTTCCGATAGCAAAATTTGCCAAAATCAGCCCCTGGAGCTGATCAAAAGGTTGAACCAAAATCAGCTCCAGGGGCTGATTTTGGTTACACGAAATCGTATCGCTTGACTTACAGCCTAAAACAGTATAAATTAAACATATGAATTTTTTAATCAAGCTGATTAAGAAGACCTACAACATGGCGCACCCGACAGACAGAAAAATCGTCCTTAGCAACGCCGCCAGCCTCTCACTGCTTCAGGTCATAACCTACATAGTCCCTGTTATAATCGCCCCTTACCTCTTCCGGGTCCTTGGCCCGGAAAAATTTGGTTTAATCGCTTTTGCCCAGGCCTTCATACAGTATTTTATGATCCTTACCGATTACGGCTTCAGCATCACCGCCACAAAAGAAATCTCACTCTGCCAAAACCAACACACTAAAATATGCCATGCCTTCTCTTCAGTCATGATTGTAAAGGTTGCTTTAACATTTTTAAGTTTCCTGATGATTGGGGCAATTGTGTATTTTATCCCCAGATTCAGAAACGACTGGCTGGTTTATTTATTCAGCGCGGGCGCGATAGTGGGAAATACCATTTTTCCCGTCTGGTTTTTTCAAGGCACGGAAAAAATGAAATATATTACTTATCTAAACATTTCCGGAGGGGTAATACTTGCTTTCTTTATTTTTTATTTTGTAAAGAGCCCGCGAGACTACCTCATGGTCCCGCTTATAAACTCATCTGTGTCTTTGATAACCGGGGTCATGGCGCTATACATTGTCTTTAGGAGATTCCGTGTAGTGTTTATATTCCGGGGATATAAAAGTGTCCGCCAGCAGTTAAAAGCCGGCTGGGATATTTTCATTTCCATCGCGGCAATAAACGCCTATACAACTACCCGCGTCTTTATACTCGGCCTTCTTACCAATAATACGGTCACCGGCTTTTATTCTATCGCGGAAAGGATTGCTAACGCCTGCCAGACGTTTCCTCTGACCTCTTTTTCCCAGGCTATTTTTCCGCGTTTAAGCCAAATATTCAGAAACAATAAAGCCAAAGCGTTTAAGCTGATGCAGCATATCCAAGAAATCACCAACATCGTCTCTTTAATCTGCCTTCCCATCATATATGCCTTCGCGGAACCAATCGTAAGGATTATCTGCGGGAAGGCTTATCTGGAATCAGTCATAACTTTGAGGCTTTTGCTTATCTCTGTATTTTTTGTCGCTGTCAATGCCTTCCGCGTGCAGTTTCTGCTTGTTTGCGGAAAAACATATATTTATTCCAGGATCCATGTGATCATGGCAATGATAGGCCTGCCTATAATATTTCTTTTAATATATTCTTTTTCTTACACGGGGGCGGCAATCGCGACAATAGCCATTGAGGCGGGGATTTCCGGAATTACCTACTACACAATAAAGAAGCTCAACTTTTCTTAAAGGAATTTTATTTCTACTTCAGGGTTGTTCTTCATAGTCTGATGAACCGGGCAGTTCTTAATAAATTCATGCGCTGCTTTGAGCCTGCGCTCATCTATCTGCGTTCCTTTTAAATCTATTTCCACTCCTATTTTCCTGAAACAAACCGGCTCTTCCTTGCTAAAATCCGCGCTTACGCTTACGCTAAAGGCTGGCAATGTCAACTTCGCGCCTTCGGCGTATTTGCGCAAGTATACGCCTACGCAGGTGCCAAGGCCTGCCAGTAAAGTATCAGGAGGCGTCACCCCTTTCCCTTTTGCATCGACGATAAACTCGTAATCTTTTGACTTAACCTTAAAAGAATAACCCCCTGCGTTAGTTATATCCACATGATACATTACTATCTCCCTAAATTACCGTCAATCCCTATTCCCTATCTATTTTGGACGCGGTCACGAATTCCCAAGAATACAACTTGTCATTCTCGTCAAAATTAAGATATACCTTATTAGTGTCAAAGTACTTAGTCGGATAACGATACAGGCAGGACTTTTTAACCGCGCCTTGGAGAGCGGCATCTTTGCAAAAAACCGGATCTCCGTAATTAAAAACTATTTCGCCTTCGGACGAGCCTTTTTGTAGAAGCCCGTTTTTTATATCGTCCTTCAATCTATTGAAATTCTCTTCCTGCTTTTTAACATATTTAGCGATTTCGGCCTTACTTTCATCATATTTTTCCAATGCCGTTATTTGATCGTTTTGATCGACCACCGCGCACCCGGCAAGCGCTAAAAACAAAACAGCTGCCGCCAATAAATATTTATCCATCAAAATATCTCCTGTTAGGGGTCAAACCTCAAATTTCAAAGTTATCTTATCAATCGCTGATTTCAACCCTTGATCATTCAGCATTTTTTTCTCAAAACCCAAAGCGGACATACTGACTGCCGCGTGTTTCATGCCGAACAATGCCCCGACTTGAGCATTAGTTAACCCTGTCTTTTTTCTTATTAAGTATATGGCCGCCTGCTTTGATGTCTGGGGATGTTTCTTTAAAGAGCGCAGGCCATCAGAGGAAATCCTAAAATAATCGCTAACGGCATTTATTATTGTTTCTGGTTTAACTATGTTCTTTATCGCCCGTTTATGAGCGAAATCCCCCGATTCCACTTCACCCTGGATCTGATCAAGCTTATCCTTGATAAACTTATCTCCGCCCAAGATAAATCCGGCGTAAACATTTTTGAGTGGATCGGGATAGCTTTTTGCGCCTTCAACAAACTCGCGGTATCTTTTTAACTCCATACCCAAAATCTGCTTTACCTTATCCATGTCGACAAAACCATAATTATTGCCATGTATATAGGCCCCATAGCTTGACCAACGGTATCCGGCCGGATTAACTGCTAATTTAGCTCGAACGGGATTTGTATGAATATAACGGGTAAGTTCGGCGAAATAGGCATCTTGTTCCACAAGAATAGACTTATACCTCCCCTGAAATAAATGCCCGCTCTTGTTGTGTTTCACATTGTAATAAACGGAATATGCTGTGTTGATATACTGCATGATTCGGGATAGATTAGCTTGCGTGGTTTCAATAAGCAGATGGTAGTGGTTATTCATTAAACAATAGGCATGCAGGTAAAATTGAAACTTCTCTTTGGCTTTTACCAGATATTCTAAAAATTTTTCGCGGTCTTTATCATTTACGTAGATATTTTTCCGCCCGTTCCCTCTGCAGGTAATATGGTAAAAACATCCTTCGGCTTGTAGTCTGTGTGGCCTGGCCATAAATATATTTTAGCTGGGACAATCTTCTTGTCAAGAATAATGTTTGAAATTTGAGGTCTGATAGTATGTGAGATGATAAAAAATAGGCGGTTCCTCAGAAAGCGG
>CAKKQA010000117.1 GCA_919901925.1 Omnitrophica bacterium GWA2_41_15
TTATCAGAACAGAAATTCGAACTAGGCCGTAATTTTGCCAATAAGCTCTGGAATGCATCAAGGTTTTCCCTAATGAACCTTGATTTATCAAGCGCTGACACAGATTTATGCGTATTTTTTAAAAAATCTAACCTCGATATGCCGGAAAGATGGATATTAAGCAGATTTTATTCCATGCTTAATTCATTAAACAAATCCATCGATAATTATCGTTTCAATGAAGCGGCTAATCTTTTATATGAATTCATCTGGCATGAATTTTGCGACTGGTATATAGAGATGGCCAAGCCGCATTTAGTTAACAGCGAGAAGAATAAAGATGTACAGATTATAATTTACAAGGTTCTAGAAAAGACATTGCGCTGTTTGCATCCGTTTATGCCTTTTATCACGGAAGAAATATGGCAGAAGTTAAAACCCGGCACAAGCATTATGCGACAAAACTGGCCTCATGTTCAAAAGGAACTGATTGACAAGAAGTTGGAAAAGAATATGCAACTTGTCATAGGTGTAATCACAGCCATCAGGACAATAAAGTCAGAATTGCACATTGCCGAAGGCACCAGAGGCAAAGTAATAATTGTTTCTGACGCGAAATCGGCAAAAATACTAAAAGAAACCCAAGGGCATATCCTTTCACTGGCAAAGCTGGAAAACCTAGGCCTATCAGCGAAGGCGCCGATTACAAAAGGATGCATAAGTTCGGTGGTTGAAAATGTTCAAATCATCCTACAGCTGGAAGGGCTGGTTGATATAAACGCGGAGCTTCAGAAAATCGACAAAGAAATCGACAAACTAAGCCAGAATCTTTCGGCTAAAGAAGCAAGGTTAAAAAATAAAGAATTCCTCAAGAAAGCTCCTAAAGATATTATCGAAAAAGAAAAGATATCCATCGAAGAAACAAAAGAAACTTTAAAAAAACTAAAGAAAATCACAAATGAACTGCAGAAATAAAGCCTACAAGCCGCTAAAGATCGACAGAAGCTTAAAACTTTTCTTTAAAAATGCCTTGAAAGAAGAC
>CAKKQA010000118.1 GCA_919901925.1 Omnitrophica bacterium GWA2_41_15
CTCGATAAAATCGCGGTAATCAGCGCTTTTCAATATATCAAGCCCGTAAATTAAATTATTATAATCGAACGGCGGCAAGTTAACTTTCACTAACGCCTCTTTCCCCGTATCCGCGAGAATCATTTTATAAAAATCTATATAAGCCCTTTTGGGGTCTTTTTTACAGTCACGGATCATTTTTGCCAGGTGCACGCTGGTCGGGCCCGCGCCGAGGTAACCGTCATCGGTAAACCTAGCTGTAGAAGCAATGCTTATGATTGCCTTTGGCCTTAGGTTAAAACTTTTTAAGAGCTCCAAAACTACCAGCCATCCCAGCGACCAGCCGGTTAAAACATAATCTCCTGCGCGCGGAAGCGCTCCACAAACAATATCCGCGGCGTCTTTGATATTTTTCGCCTGACTTATATCTGGCAGGATTACTTTATATTCCTTACCGAAAAATTCTTTCTGGCCTGCCCAGACTTCCGGGAAACTGCCCCAACCGTGGATGAATATTAAAGTCATCTCAAATCGCGACGTTAGTAGGGGCGGGGTAACCCCGCCCCTACTAACTATATTAATTTTAACTGGTGGCCGATTTCTCTAAATTTATCTAAAGCAAAATCTAAATCTTTCTTGGTATGCGCAGCCATCACCGTTGCGCGCAGGCGGCTGGAGCCTTCAGGCACCGTCGGAGGGCGGATGCCCTGCACAAATATTTCCTCCTTAAACAGCTTACGGCTAAAATCCATCGTTACTTTTGGGTCTTTAGTCAAAATAGGGATTATCGGCGTTTCAGACCCGAAAGTATCAAAACCTTCTCTTTCCAAGCCTTCTCTTAAATATCGCGCGTTATCTAAAAGCCGTTTTCTTAAAATATCTTCTTTTTCAATTATCTCTAGCGCTTTTATACTGCTTGCGCAGAGAGCCGCAGGCAGGGCTGTGGTAAAAATAAACGCGCGGGAACGGTTAACTAAAAAATCTATCAAATCTTTATTACCGCAGGCATAACCTCCCAAGCCACCGAGCGCCTTGCTTAAAGTCCCCATCACGATAATCCGCTCATCAGCTTTAATATTAAAATGTTCTAAAGCCCCTCTTCCTTTTTTCCCTAAAACGCCAGTTGCATGCGCCTCATCTATAATCAAGAGGCAGTCATATTTTCGGGCTAATTCTAGCAATTCCGGCAAAGGCGCAATATCGCCGTCCATGCTGAATACACTGTCGGTAATAATAAATTTTTTCTTACCGCTTAACCCTTGACCCTTAACCCTCATCAGCATTTCTTCCAAAGCCCTGACATCTTTATGAGGATATCTGACCAATTCCGCCCGGCTCAATATAATTCCGTCTATAATCGAAGCATGATTAAGCCGGTCGCAAAAAACAATATCATTTCTTCCTGCCAAGGCTGAAATAATCCCTAAATTAGCGTTGTAACCGCAGGAATAGACTAAGCATGCCTCTTGTTTTTTAAAACTTGCCAGCTTCTCTTCCAGCTTCTTGTGCAGGACGGTGCTTCCCGAAACTAACCGCGATGCTCCGGTTCCTACGCCAAATTTTCTAATCGCGCTTATTGCCGCTTCTTTTAAACGCTTATCATCAGCTAACCCTAAATAATTGTTAGAGCAGAGATTAAGCAGTTTCTTTTTGCCGAATTTAATATACGGTCCGCAGGCGGAAGAAAAAATTAGCATCTTGCGCTCGAGGCCTTTGGCTCTGATAGAGCCCAGCTCATCTTTAAAATTTATCATATCAACCCTTAACAGGCCCCGACAGGTTGGGTCAAATTAACATTTTCGTCATTCAGACTGTGTCACATTAGATGTTGAAATTTTAAAGTGGA
>CAKKQA010000119.1 GCA_919901925.1 Omnitrophica bacterium GWA2_41_15
TATGAGAAAGTACTTTAAATTTATCGGGAGTTGTAAGGCCTATCAGAAACGGAATTCCCTTTGGATTCGATCGCGTAAAAAAATCCTCCATCGTAGATATGAGAGAACTCTGTGCTTTATCAGGAAGCATCCTGAACTTATCAGCATTAGTAAGGTCAAAAAGAAAAATAACTGCTTTTTGTTCTTGTTTACTCTCTAAGTAAATAACCCGCCCCATTTTATAAATAAGAGCTGCCTGCACCGCCTCCGACAATCTCTTGAATTTTTCTGGTTCTGTAAGCTCAAGAAGAAAACGCTCTATTTGACTCCCGTTATAATAGAAAATACAGGCTGCCTTAAAAATTAAAGCGGCCTTAGCCTTATCGGATAATTGATTAAATTTATCAGGCATAGTAAGGCCCAAGAGAAAAGAAGCTAACGCTTGATTTTTATTATAATAAAGAAACACTCCTGCCTTCAAAATAAGGGCTTCTTGTGTATTCTCAGGCAAAACAATAAATTTATTATCCGATCCAAGATGCAAAAAGAGACCTGCTGATTCTTGAATAGCTTCTTTAGTGCTAACAAAAACCGAATTATTGATTATATCAATCAGGGATATCTGTACCCGTTCAGGAAAATTTTTAAATTCTTCGCAGCGGATTAGTTTAATAAGTATGCCTCTGGCCTTATGTCTGTTTCTGCCGACATCACCGATAATAGAAGCTTTTAAGATTTCGAAAACCTTTCCTTGTTCTTCCTCGGACAGGCTGGAAAATTTTTTGGAATCGGCTGATACTCTAAAAGCAAATTCTTCGCTGATTCCTACCCCCCTTGCGCTCTGCCTTGGCGCTCTCACTGCTGAAGTAACAACAGGCGCTTTCGATTTAAAACAGGAACTGCAAAGAGTAATGACAGCAAATAGAGCGGCCCATAATATAGGATAGAGGCCATTTCTTCCATATCGCATTTCGCTTTTTGCTTCCTGACTTGTCCCTGATACTAATGCCGCTTCCTTTAATTTTCCTTCTCGCATCTTCACATCAAATCCAGCCTTGTCATTGCCTGTTTTATCTACGGATATCTCATATTCAAGGCCGCTTTCTACTTCAGCCCCTATATACATACTTCCCTGTGTACTATTAATTACCAAACCCGCTTCTTTACCGTCAACATTGAACCATATTTTCTCTTTTGTGCGTCGAGCTTCGGATAGTATTCTCCGTCTTTGTTTTGCAGAAAGTTGAATTTCTCCTTTTCTGTCCTTCTCCAAAATCATGTTTGCATCTTCTGCCTTTAAAACTCCTGTTGACGAAGAAACAATATCTCTCGTGAATTCTTCTCCGTTCGCCGGCGAGGAGGCCGCAGGGGAAGAACCATCTGACTGAATACCTAAATCATTACCCGCTATTCTTACCTGACTTATTTCGGCCTTATTATCAACACTAACCGCTATACCTATAGAATTTTCATTCCCAACAACAGGCGAAGAAGCTGGCAAAGAAATTATGGATCCGTCGCTTACAAGACTTGATACCGCTCCAAATTCCTGCATAGATAATTGGAACATCTCTCCGCCGCTAAAATAGCTGCGGATAACTTGCCCAAAGGCAGTATATCGCGGCTCTTTGATGTTGTATTCGCCGTCTTTGAAAGATTTCTGGTATGCGTTGAAGTAGGTTTCTGGTGACCAAGGTGTTTTAGAGGTGAGATTATTTGAATTGAGGTAAGTTTAGAGATTGCTTCGTCGCCAGTGCTAGCGATAGCTCCTCGCAATGACGAAACTGACAGTCCCTTCAAACGAGACTTAAACCATTGAGCGAGAATCAACGAATAATATACCTGGCGCAATTCGGCGTAACGCTTAGAGGTGTTCACCTCTTTGGTGAGCTTGGGAATGATTAGCTCTTTAATAAGCTGGGTGGAGTATTCGTTGAGGATTCTTAGTCGCGGGTCACCCGAGACCAGCTCCAGGGGCTGGCTCTGCCAGCCCCTGGAGCTGGTTTTAAGGTAATCTTCCTCTAACATCACTTTAAGTGTTGCTTTGTATATATACGCTGAATCTTTTGTTTCTCTGATAATAATTTCATTTGGAACAATCCAAGGGCGGGTTAAGGTTGGAATAGTTATGTTTTCTGTTCCAAAAAGTTCTTCAGCTTTCTTGTAAAGTTTATCCCAGTAAAGTTTGCCTTCAGGAGTTTCTGGCGAGGTCATTCGAGCAGTGTCTTTTTTTAACTGCACGTCTGTTTCAAGCATTATCCTGCCAATGTCGGTTTGGGCAAGGTCATCATCTATTATGCCGGTTGTTTCGGGCGCCATAAATGGCGCCCCTACAGGGCGGCTGACATCTCCTATACGTCTGTAGGGGTCGGATTTATCCGACCCGCTTACTTGTATGTCCGAACGCAGGTTTACCCAAAACGCATCATTAGGCAAAGCGAGGCCGATGTAGAAATATTCCATCAGCTTCTTGGTTTCGGTTTCTAATTTTTTGTTATTTGGGATTGCTTCGTCGCCTGATTTCAAGCCGCGGGCTCCTCGCAATGACGAAGAGGGACCGAAAAAATCTCCTTTATCTAAAAGAAGTTTAAAATTGTTATCCTGTGGATTGTAGGCAAGAGAACGCAGATGCAGTGGGCGGAATTTATCTGTTGGCTGGCTAGAAAGAGCGCTAAGGTAGCCAGCGATATTTAGCGAAGCTACTTGCGCAAAGCCAACTTGCTCAAATACGAGGCAAAAGCATAAAAACAGAGCTATGATTTTAGTTAGTTTTTGGGGCATATAGTTTTATATTGCTGCATAAAAACGGGATTGCTTCGTCGCCACGCAATGTAGTGACAGCACACTGTGCTGTCACTACAACCGCAATGACGATAGACTTTTATTTGCTACAGCATACCGAGGTTGCTAATCGAATTATATAATTATAATAAAGTATACAGCATATACCGCGGGAAAGTAAGGGTAAAACCGCGGAAAAGGAAAGCGTTTTCTCAAGCAAAATCTGTTGGTGTTTTTTAACTATATTACGGATTTTGCGCAGACTCCGCCGAATGCGGCAAAATTATCGAAGAGAATTTTGCCGC
>CAKKQA010000120.1 GCA_919901925.1 Omnitrophica bacterium GWA2_41_15
GAGAACAGCCTTTTATTATCGGCTTATGGCCATGGCAGTACGCGAAATTACGCAAGGCGCAATACCCGCAAGAATTCGCTTCGATCAATATTCCTTATATAGCCGAAAACTTCCTTTTTGCCGAAGGCACAATAACGCTTTTTTCGCATAACCAGAGGGAACAGGCAGTTTTAAGGAGCGTGGCAGTAAAGAAGGACGGCAGTGAAGTGATAAGTTTGTTGACTAATATAGGAAAGGACAAGCTTAATGCTGAAGAGGTATTGAGGCGCTATTTCCAGCGTTGGCCGTATCTGGAAGCAGGTTATCAGGATTTCCTGAACCGGCAGGAGAGATTCAACGAAAGCCAGCCAAAAGAGGGAAAGTCATCTGGTTTGGCCGGCTCCACAGAGGCCAAATTAGAGGATATTTTGGCGGTTTGGAGGCAAAGGCTGGAAAGGCATTGCCTAACCCATTATTTCCCAAATAGTTATGAAGAAGGGCCGCCAGCCATACTTGATAATTTCAGCGTTTTAAAGGGCTGCGCGGAAGTAGAGGGTGGTTATTTAAAGGTTAAATTGCTCCCGCCATCAGGCAAAAAAGACTTAGAATGGCTGGTTTGCGCCTGTCAGCGGGCAAATGAGGCTAATATAGGAACCGGCGAAAATAAAGAGCGCCTATTTTTAGAGGTGGTATAGCTGAAACCTCTGGGGTTAGGTGTTGTTGGCATACTGAAACCCCAGAGGTTGGGTGTTGCAGGCTAGGTTTAGAAGTAGGACGCAAATAATTATTCTACTTTGTGCAAATTTCGCCTGTCTTAGCGTCGAGAGCAAGCGCTTTCCCGTAAACGCCTTTTGGGTATTGACATGGTTGTTTTGTGTGGTATATTTTACTTACCTTCAGGCGGAATCGAAACGGTATCTCTAAAGGAGGTTTTAGGGGTACAAAGCCACGGGACTTTCGCTTTAGGTAAAACATAAGTGCGTAAAAAAAAGGTCAAGATAAATACGCATTATTGTTATTATAATTATAGAAAGTTACCTGGCTGCCGAAATCCCATAAGGGTTTCGGTATTTTTTTTGAAATACTAATCGTCATTGCGAGGAACCCTCACTTGGCATATAAGTGACGAAGCAATCTCGTTTTTAAAGCGGGATTGCTTCGTCGCCAATGCAAACGAAAGCTCCTCGCAATGACGATGGAAATAGCTACGAACATAAAGAAAGTTATTATGAAAACCAACGCTCAAAGCATAGTAGAATACGTCTTATTAGTAGGCATATTGATAATGGCATTAATAGCCAGTTTCAGGTATTTAGTCAAAGATGGAAACGGTTTTGAGAAACACTTTAAAACAGCTATTCGCGCTACCACAGGGGAAGATATAGGTTATTAATATGAAAAACAAAGCCCAAAGTATTATTGAATACGCGGTGCTTTTTATGATTCTGGTAGCGGCTATTACTTTAACCCATAGATATCTTTATGGGGCAATGAATGCCCGCTTAAAGCATGTCCAGGAAGGGTTAACTTACACGAAATGAAAAACTTAAATTGCAAACGCATAAATTACCGTCATTGCGAGGAACCCTCGCTTGGCATTTCAGTGACGAAGCAATCTCGTTTTAAAAACGTGATTGCTTCGTCACCAATGCAAACGAAAGCTCCTCGCAATGACAATGCCAGAAAAGCTCAAAGCATTAGCGAATATCTAATTATTTTTACGGTTGTGGTCGGGGCATTGGCCCTAAGCCAGAAATTTATCTACAAGGCAACAAATGCCAAGTTCCGCCAGGTTCAGGAAGAGATGAGTTATAAGACTAACGCCGGAAGTACAGCGACGGTGATTTCAGGCACAACAGGCGGCACTGGTGGAGGAATCGGTGGCGGAGACACTGGCGGCGGCACAGGAGGCGGTGATACAGGTGGAGGAACCGGTGGCACCGGCGGTGGCGGTACGGGCGGCGGCGGAGATACCGGCGGAGGAACCGGTGGCGGGCCTGTGGATCCGGGCCCTACGGACAATGAGATTATTGATACGCCGGTCGGAAGATTTATAGTTCCCGAAGGATATAGTGTAATAACTTATGCTAATGGGGCAAAGCAAATAGTTAAGTATTATGGAAACAATAAAGGGGCTTATTCAATATCGATGTATTTTTATCCAAGTAGCATGATTGCTCCTAGTTTTATTTCTACTCGTTATAGGAGGATAAATTCTAATTATGGAACGGTAGATATCCCGGAAGGCGCAACTGACATATTTATTGATGGCCGTTTCTCCGGCTTTAACATTTCCGGCGTTAGCATAAGTTTTGTCTGGAATAATTAGCGGCATCATCCAAATAGCAGTAATTGAAAGTTAATGCTATAATATAACAGGCAGTAAAAAACTTAAGGAGGTGAGAGGAATGAAAAGGTTAGACAAAAGCGGGCAGAGTATTTTGGAATACACGTTGTTATTAGGCGCGGTTATAGCGGTTATTGTTTTTGTGTTGTTAGGTAATAACGGAATCAAGTCGAAGGTTGAAAGTGTTTATAATAAGACCGGAGATGCCTTAAATAATACGGCGAATGATTTAACTACGGGAGTGTTTGCACCAGCTACAACTACAAAATAAAACCTATTTAAAGGAGGTGAGGTAAAAATGTTTTTACGCAAAAAAGCACAATCCACAGCGGAATACGCTATTATCATCGCTTTAGTTATTGCGGTAGCAGCCGGGGTGTTACAGGTCGCGCTCAAGAACGCGGTGCGCCAGAAACACCAGCAGGCGGTGACTTATATGCTTAACGCGGGCAATGCCACTTTAGCTCCGGCTATTACAGCGGGCGGCACCGGTGTTGGCGCGCAGTATCTTAGCCAGGAATTCCGTCAGACAACGGTTGAGAAGGATTCGTATGTAGATACGACAACCCTTAATAAAGGCGGCGGCGAAAACAGGACTCAATCGCAAACAACCAATACAACAGCAATTAACGTAGAGAGATTATATCAACCGTAATAATAAGACCAAAGAGGAGGTGAATTAATAATGTTAACGCGCACAAAAAAAGGCCAATCGATTTTGGAATACGCTATTCTTCTGGCGGTGATTGTAGCTGCTTTAATGATTATGCAGTCTCTGGTTAAAAGAGGTTATCAGGGCGGATTGAAAGATGCCGCGGATAAAATGGGTGAACAGTATTCAGTAGGCAAAACAACCATAACTCAAACCAGGAACATGACAGCAGATCAAACAATAATAGAAGAAACAGCGGTGAATAAAACGTTTATGCAGAATTTTGTTACAGATGCCAAGATGAAAGCAGGTGTGGTTGATCTACAAGAAAAAGGCAAGGAAGCCTATTCTTTGAGTACCAGAACAGGTGGAAGGATGATTTCAAATGTTACCTCAACAACTGAAGGGGCAAAGAATGAGCCGACTAGGATGACTGATTATTAACCCATAAAATTCTTGTCGTTTTAGCTTAGTTTGATATTTTGCCGATAACAATGGCGGGAGTTATATGCGGTGGAAAAGTGCCCAGAGTATATTGGAGTATGCCGTCCTTTTGGCTGTGATCATGAGCGCGATCTTGATTATGCAGTTTTATATCAAGAGGAGCTATCAGGGCAGGCTGAAGGCGGGAGCGGATGAACTGGGGCAGATGTATGCCCCCGGGCACACATCATCGATTATCAACC
>CAKKQA010000121.1 GCA_919901925.1 Omnitrophica bacterium GWA2_41_15
TCCGCTGTCTATTTACGAGAATATTGTTTTCGGAGCAAGGATTCACGCCGACGGCCTGACCCAGGATAAATTAGACAGGATAGTTGAGTGTAGTTTAAAAAGCGTCCTTCTTTGGGACGAGTTAAAAGACAAGTTAAACGAGCCGGCCTTAAGATTATCCTTGGAACAAAGGCAGAGATTATGCATCGCTCGGCTGGTTGCTGTCCAGCCCGAGGTGTTATTGATGGATGAGCCGTGTTCAACTTTGGATCCGCTTTCCACGTCGAGGATTGAAGAATTAATGCGCGAACTAAAGAATAATTACACTATAATAATAGTCACGCACAATATGCAGCAGGCAGCGCGGGTATCGGATGATACGGGTTTTATGCTTTTAGGAGATTTGGTTGAGTTCGGCAGGACAGAAGAAGTGTTTACTTCTCCGCATGATAAGCGGACGGAAGATTATATAACCGGAAGATACGGATAAAAATAGCGGAGGAAAAAATGGAACGCCATGTTGATGAAGAGTTGAAAGATTTGAACAGGGATATTCTGAAGATGGGCGCTTTGGCGCAGGAAGCTATCTTTAAATCTATTGAAGCGCTCAAGAACCGGGATAAGGAGCTGGCGCAAAAAATTATCGCTGACGATTCCAATATTGACAACTTGGAATTAGCCATAGATGAAAAGTGCATTGATTTGATTGCCCGGTATCAGCCTATGGCAGGCGACCTGCGTTTCATTACTACCGGCATGAAGATAAACGGAGAGTTGGAGAGGATAGCTGATATAGCGGTGGATATCGCCCAGCGGACGCTTGAGATAGTGGATAAACCGTTGTTAAAGCCTCTGTTTGATATTCCGAAGTTGACAGCCATTGCCCAGAATATGGTTAAAATGGCGATCGACGCGTTTGTAAATGGCGACAGCGAATTAGCGAGGAAAGTGCTTTTAGCTGATCCGCAAGCTGATCAGCTAAGAAATGTAATACAGAAAGAGCTTATCGAAGACTATATGTTGAAAGATGCCTCGACTGCTCCGAGGGCTGTTCAGTTGTTGTTGATAGCGCGTTTCTTGGAGCGCATATGTGACCACTCTACAAACATCGCGGAGGATGTTATCTACATGGTTCAGGCAAAGGTTGTCAAACATCATCCCGAAAAGCTAAAAAACGATAGTGTTTCCGAATAAACTATTGTATTTTAGCAGGTTATGTAATAATTATTGACAAAAAGATCAGCTTGTGTTAATTTATTAGCATGGAAAATTCCGGACAGGGGATTAAAGCAGCAAAAGAGAGTTTTTATGGGCTGGGTATTGCCCCGAAAATTCTGGATATTTTGGAGCGCATAAAGTTTAAGGTGCCCACGCCTATTCAGATGAAGGCGATTCCTTTGGCTATACAAGGAAAAGATGTCATCGGTATAGCCCAGACCGGCACAGGAAAGACGCATTCATTCGCTATTCCTATGGTCCAATGCCTGGCGCAGAAAAAGGGCTTTGGCTTAGTTTTGGCCCCTACGCGGGAGTTGGCCATTCAGATCGACGAGGCGTATCAGCCTATAGCGCATGCTTTCGGCATGCGCACAGCCTGCCTTATCGGCGGCGCTCCGATGGAGCCGCAGGTGCAGGCATTGCGCAAAGGCCCGCGTGTGGTAACCGCGACTCCCGGCAGGCTCATTGACCATGTAGGCCAGTGGAATATTTTGCTTGATGATGTTGTGATGTTAGTTATTGATGAAGCCGACCGCATGCTTGATATGGGTTTTGCCCCGCAGATAGATAAAATCCTGCGTTTTATGCCGAAGGAAAAGCAGACTATGCTTTTTTCCGCGACTATGCCTAAAGAGATTATGGCAATCGCCGCACGGCATATGAAACTGCCTCTTTGTGTCGAGATTGCCCCTTCCGGGACCACTGTCGAAAAAGTCACCCATGAATTATTCATTGTGAAAAAAGACGCGAAATTAAAACTTTTAAGCAAAATACTTGCTCAATATCATGGCTCGGTGCTTTTGTTTTCCCGCACCAAACATAATTCCGTGAAAATCGTCCGGGCAATCAGGGATATGGGTTACAGGGCGGCAGAAATGCATTCTGACCGTTCGCTGATGCAGCGCCGTGAAGCGCTCGAAGGTTTTAAATCCGGAAAATACAGGATTCTGGTTGCTACCGATATCGCCGCCCGCGGCATTGATGTTACCGGCATAGAGTTAGTCATTAACTATGACCTTCCCGATGACGCCCAGAATTATGTGCACCGCGTCGGCCGCACAGCCAGGGCAGGCCAAAAAGGCAGAGCGATTTCTTTTGCCGCGCCTGACCAGAGCGAAGAGGTGCGCGATATCGAGAAGCTTATCAGGTTAACCCTTCCTGTTTCCAAACATCCGGGAATCGCCATGGAGCAATTTTCTAAATTCGAAAGTAACAAGCCGCATCAACCAGCTAAACAATTCCACCGCAATCCGCATAACCATAGGCAGCAGCCCAACCGCAAGAGATTCAGCAGGTATTAAG
>CAKKQA010000122.1 GCA_919901925.1 Omnitrophica bacterium GWA2_41_15
CGGAGTAACCATAAATCTTCCCTTAACATAAGTGCGGGAAGGCGGATTTTTCATCTCCACGATCCTGGGGCTTTCCAATGCGCGTTGAATTCTCGCCCGCTATTTATCGCTTCTAAAGGCCTGATAAGAAACTTTTCTATTGCTCGAGCTGTAATAACCAGTTTTTCAGGGGCATGTTGAATATCGCCTTTCATTAAAAAAGCCTTCCATAATGTCTGACGGTCAGATTGATCATCGTAAATTTCTTCAGCGAATAATGGCTTATCTTGTGGTTGAGAGGTTTTACGGTGTTTAAATGTCCGTTTTAAGGCTTCTGCAAGCGTTGAACCATCAAAGTCAAACTGGCGCATCATCAGCCAAATATCATAGAAGTCTTTCATCCTGCTGTTTAATGAGCCGAGCCTTATCATAGCTTCAAATTTTTCGCTGATCATGCTTTCCGGGGGATAACCATTCAGGTGAGGTTTTGGAAAATCAAGAATAACTGGATAGTCAATCAACTTTGTTTTAGGATAAACAATATCGCCGAAGCCCGCGTCAATCTGCATTGGGATATGTGAATGCTCAAGGTAACCCATAAATTTGACACGGACGCCCTCATAATCAGCATCTTCTTTAATCTTAAGCCCTTTGACTGTCTTTGAGTCAAACGCTAACCCGTCAGATTCTACAGGAACATTACAAATATCCCTAATTACCGCTTCAATGCTTGTAACTTGATTGTCGTAGCGCGCCAGAAAGTCAAAAAAAAGATACAAGACGCTTTACATTACCTCTTTATACACAGTTAGTTGTGAATATATTATTGATTATTTTACCTCGATGCCTCGTGATGTAATAGGTAGCGCCATTTTCGCGGTGGGCGTCAATTTCTGCTCATGATTTACTAATAATTTCTTTTGCCTTGTTTAAGAACTCTTCCGCGAGCTTAAGTAGTTTGCCGCATCCTTGTTCTGACCATCTGTTGTAATAATCCGCATCTTCTCTTAAATTTTTTGCCTCTTGCAAAGCCTCTAATAAATGCACTGGTAATTGTTTAGTTTCAACATAAATAGCCTTAATAGCGGCAATGAGGCAAAAATGGCTATGCTCACGTAAGTTTTTCGCAAAGAGCAATGCCCGCGCGCTATGAAACATTGAATAATACACCTGAATCGTCGCCCATTTATAATCGCCGTCTTTAAAAGTTTTTCCGGCTCTTTCTAAATCCGAAACGGCAGTTTCAAGTTCCTTTGGAGCTAATGATTTTCCTCTTGAAAAAGGTTTAATTTTACCTCGTTTTAGGCAATCGTCGTGCTCTATGCTCACTCTTTCTCCTCCCAAAGCGTGATGCCTCTGTTTACCTCTTCCAAATAACTCTTTTCTTTATCATTAAAATCCGCAAGCCCGCTTGGCGATTTGACCACTGCCTGTATCTTTCTTTTGATTTTTAATCGCGAGATTATATTTTTGACTTCCGTCTCATCCTTGGCAAGTATAAATAAATCAATGTCGCTTTGGGGATCATCTTCGCCGCGGCTTGCACTACCGTATAAAATAATTTTCTTGGATAGCGGCTTAAGCTTTTCTACTAACGGTTTAAGAGACTGCGTGTTGCGCATTACCTTAAACTGTTTAAGCATAGGTTCATCATAAACTAAAGAATACATCAAGAATTTCCCCTTTTTTGCTTTGGTGGCCAACTTCTGTTTAATAAGATCGCGAAGGGCAATATATGCTCCAGCCCTGCTAATAGAAGCGGCCTTTTGGATTTCGCTCCCTAAGAATTCTTTCCCAGGGTTCTCCACGAGAAAAGAAAGTATCTTTAATACATTCGTCGTGCTAAAAATATCGCTGCTATTTTTCTTTTTCATATTTTTCTCCATATGTCTAATATATTAAACATATGTATATTATATTATACTTAAAACTCGCGTCAATCTGTTTTTACCGAGAAATGGCTCTGACCCCTTTTTGTCCTGCATCCATGACATATCATCCAATTAGGAGCATGCTCCGCTTTTATCCAATAGCCAAGTCCCCTTTTTTCTCGCTTAAATATCCCCTCGGCGTAATCATAAATTTTCCCTTAACGTAAGTGCGGGAATTGCCGACTATAATCGTGGTCCGCATATCTATATTTTCTGCCTTTAACAAATCTTTAAGGCAAGTGATCTTTACCTCTTGATCATCTCTATAAGCATTGCGCACAATGCCAACTGGCGTCTGGGGCTGGCGGTGTTTCATCAAAATCTGCCAGGCTTGTTTAAGAGGCGCTGTCCGCTTTTTACTGCGCGGATTGTAAAGCACGATGACAAAATCCCCAAGTCCAGCCATTTCTAACCTGCGTTTAATCAATTCAATGTCTGTCAGAAGGTCGCTTAGAGATATGACGCAAAAATCGTGCATCAAAGGAGCGCCCAGCAGGCTGGCACAGCTTGTCGCGGCAATAATCCCGGGGATTATCTCTATGTCAAAGCCAAAATCTCTTTTATTAGGCAAAAGCTCAAGGGCTAAACCTGCCATGCCATAGACGCCGGCATCGCCGCTTGAGATCAGGCCCACCTTTTTGCCCTCAAGCGCCTTTTCTATGGCTAATTTCACCCTTTGGACCTCTTTGGTCATACCGGAGGTGATAATTTCTTTGCCGGACAATATGTTAGAGATTGCTTCGTCGCCTGAAGTCTTAGAGGGCTCCTCGCAATGACAGTTTGATGTTGTCTGTGTCCTTTTTTCCAATCCCAGCAGTTTTATATAGGCGTCATAACCTATTATTATCTCAGAATTCTCTAGAGATGTATAGGCTTTTTGGCTTAAGTGCTCTAAAAATCCGGGGCCGATGCCAATAATGCTTAATTTTCCTCGGCAAGGGCTACGGTTACTCCGTTTTGTGCTGTTTTTCCTAATATTAATTTTGTCCTCCTGCCGGCTAATAACGCGCAAGGTTCGCATACGCCGTCTAAACCAATATGCCGCCTGACTACTTCCGACTTTGATATATTACCGTTAAAATTCCTGATATTTTCCTGTGAAATAAAAATTAAAGGCAAATCCAAATCTTGACATGCCTTTATCAATCCGGCTTCATTCTTTTTTAGATCAACTGTTGCCGCAAGGCGGATTGCTTCTAACTTCACAGCCTTGTTTTTTATCGCCTGCTTTATGGCTTTTTTAACTTTGTCAGATGATATCCCTCTCCTGGTCCCTATCCCTAAGATGAATTTCTTGTGAGTTTCTTTGCCTGTGGTTATTATGGCTTGCGCGCCTAAATAACCCGCGGTTAGAAATGCGAGTTTATTTGCTCCGCCTTCATGGCCTGAAAGCATGCTGATGGCAAAGCGGCCAGCGGTATCTACAGCCACTACTGCCGGGTCACTGAATTTACTCTTGATACAGGGGCTGATAACGCGCGCAACAATGCCAAGGGCGGCAATAAATATCAGGGCATCATATTCATTGAAAATATTCTGCACCAGATTCTTTAACGCGCCATATAGTGTCAGCTTGCCGCTAAAAATATTGGCATTAGGAAATCCCGCCTTTAATCTTCTGGATAAATCTTCGCTATCTTTATTAATAGTAATAATCGCTATTTTCATTAATATGCATCTCATCTATTTGATGGATATTCAATGTCATTGCGAGGAGCTATCGTTGGTATGTGGCGACGAAGCAATCACGTTTTTAAGACGAGATTGCTTCGTCACAGACAAGCCAAGAGAGGGTTCCTCGCAATGACAAGAGGATTATTCATGCTTTGCGTCTCTAAAACCATGGGTGAAATTCTTATCGTAAAGCTTGCTCAATTCAAAATCTTTCCTTTTCAACACATCTCCAACAAAGATGAGCGCTTGTTTGGTGATTTTTTCTTGTTTAACCTTCCAGGTAATGTCTTTGAGTGTGCCGGTTATCTTTTTTTCATCTTGCCAGGAGGCGCGGGAGACAATGGCAACCGGCGTATCGCTTTTATAGCCGCAAAGAAGCTGTTTAACTACCTCTTCTATTTTATCTATGCTTAAGAATATCACCAGGGTTGCTTTTATTTTGGCTAAGACCCTCAAATCTTCCTTTGCCGGGACTTTTGTCCTTCCTGCGAGCCGGGTAATTATGACCGTCTGGCTTATATCCGGAAGGGTTAATTCCTGCTTTAAGCTTGCCGCGGCGGCGCAGAACGAACTTACCCCGGGAATAACCTCATGCGGAATCTTCTCTTTTTCGCACCAAGAAATCTGTTCCTGAATCGCGCCGTAAATTGAGGGATCTCCGCTATGAATCCTCGCGATTATTTTGGGATTGCTTCGTCGCCCAAGCGTAGGGGACGGTCGCGACCGTCCCCTATCTCGCAATGACAGTTTGTCTTTCGTTTCTGAACGTTGAACTGTTTGGAATATCGCTATAACTTCATCCAAAGACATTTTGCTGGAGTCATAAGATAGAGCTGATTTTGGCGCGAACTTTAGTATGGCTGGATTAATCAGAGAGCCGGCATAAATTATGATATCGGCTTTGCGGATGATTTTCTTGGCCTTGATAGTTAGAAGTTCGGGGTCGCCTGGGCCTGCGCCAATAAAGTAGATTTTCATAGTTTGATTTTCCCCCTCACCCTAACCCTCTCCCCCTTCGGGGAAGAGGGAATCTGGAAGGCAAACTCTCCCCTTTGGAAAAGAGGGAATTTGGAAGATTTCGTTTGATAATAATCACTGACATATAACCCGGTTTCATATCTTTCATAGTTGCGAGGTCGCGTATGATGGTTTCGTCCGGGTATCCTACTCTTGAGATAAGGATAGAATTTTTAATCAGTTTCATCTCCTTTAAAATCGGGATAAGCTTGTTTAAGCTTGAGCCGATTTTCATCAATACCACGGTGTCAAATTCCTTCAAGAATTTTCGCACCTTGTTAAGGTTATTGGCAACCGGTAATACTGCCATTGTTTCATTACCGCAAACAAGAGGAATCTGCAGCCGTGAGCTTGCGGCATTAAAGGCGCTGATACCCGGAATAGTTACGGTTTTAATATCCGGAAACTGTTTGCGCAAGATATCTAACAGGTATATATAGGTACTATATATGAGAGGATCGCCGATGGTAACAAAAGCGGCATTTCCACCATTCTTTAGGGCTGTTGCAATCTTAGAAGCAGCTTTCTGCCAATAAGCCGTAAGCACACCTTTATCCCTAGTCATTGGAAACTTAAGTTCAACAATCTTTTTGCGTTTTTTAAGGACTTTGCTGATAATCGCGCGCGCGCAAGAAGTTGTGTCTTCGCCTGACCTGGGCGCGAAGATAACATCCGCTTCTTTAAGCGCGTTTAGCGCCTTTAAGGTCATCAGCTGGGGATCTCCCGGGCCTATGCCGATTCCGTAGAATTTTTTAATATAATTAGCGCGCATAAACTAAAACCTTTCATATTGCTTAAATCTTTTAAATTAGTATCCACTACCCTTTCATCCGGATAAGATAGATTTTCTAAAACTACTGCTCTCCTATTATCTACGCCTTCACTTAACAATTTGCCAGCGATTTTATCCGCGGGAAAAGACGAGTCTACAAGTAAGAATACCTTAGGGTTAGCCTTAACTTCTTCAGCCATATTGTTTGCCTTGCGGCCGTGAAGGCTGATTATTTTCGCATCGTGCCAAGATTCGCCAATCCTGGCAAAGCCTAATTGTAAAGAAGATATGCCGGGGATAACCTCGTATTCCTCTTTTTTTAATATTTTAGAAAGCTTATGCATAAAACTATATAACCCGGGATCGCCGGAAACCAGGACAGCGATTTTTTTCTTTAGCATATTCTCTTTTATATATGCTATTGCCTTTTCACTGTTGTAGTGACAGCACACTGTGCTGTTACTACAATTAGTGTGGGATATGTCCATAGAATGAACTGACATCTCGATTTTTTCTTTATTCAGGTTTTGAAATAGTGAAAGCGCGCGCGGCGCGCCAATCAGGCAGTCAGCTTGCTCGATTTCTCTTTTAGCAATAGGCAAAAGGTAATCTTGCGAACCCGGGCCTATGCCGATGATGTAAACTTTAAACATGGTTTATTCCTGCACGATTATAAGGGACAGCCCCCAAAGATGAGCTGACGAAGTCCGGGGACAGTCCCTACAATAGTTCCTCTGATTTAAGCGAAAGTAAGGCACAACGGCAGGCAAGCTTGCCTTTGGTCAATTTATTCATCTGCGCCATTACTTTTTTGGCTATTTCGTGAAAAACACCTGAAAGATTATTTTCTCTTAGGATGTCTATCGTTGCTTCGGCTGTTTTCTGCTTTAATATCCGGGCAATAACTTCTTTGCCTGCTCCGCAATTGCGCGCAAAACGGCCGATTGTTTCTACTCTATTATCGCCGTATTTTATATTGGTGTCAAATTGTCCGTTGGCTATTTTTATCAGCTTTCCGATATGCCCTGCGAGTAAAACCCGCTTGATTTTTTTCTGCGCGCATTCTTTAAGCATATACCCAACGTGATCGCCGATTTTAATTATCAGGTTCTTATCAAGAGATTTATTTTTGCAATACTGTTCGCCAACGTATCCCAATATCAGAACTACATCCGTATATCTGCTGGCCGTTAATACATTAAGCTGTAAAGAAAGCGAACGTTGATACGCGCTGGTAGATTTAGGCTCTACAATGCCGGTTGTGCCAATAATAGATATGCCGCCGAATATTCCGAGATTGCTGTTAAATGTTTGTTTCGCTATTCTTGCGCCTTCAGGCGCGCTGATGATAGCTTCTATTCCTTTATCTTGCGGCAGAAAAGGCAGAAGTTCCCGGGTAATCATCTTTATGGGAACAGGGTTAATGGCAGATTCTCCAATTTTGACTGCCAATCCGGGTTTGGTTACTTTACCTATGCCGCGGCCGCCGCGTATGATAATATTCTTTCCATCGCAATACCGCACTTTGGCAAAAATCTTTATGCCGTCAGTAACATCTGGGTCATCGCCTGAATCCTTAACCACAGCGCAGGAAGCGAAGTTCTTTCCTATTTTTTGCTCTATAAGTTTAAGATTGAGCCTTTTGCTTGATGGAGTTTCTATGTTTACCTTCTTAATTATCCGCCGGCCGGCAAGCATCAAAACCGCGCCTTTCGCAGCCGCCTGCGCGCAAGTTCCTGTGGTGTAGCCGAGTTTGGGAGTTTTTTTAATTTGATTCATTCTTACTAATAATAGAATAATTTTGTAATCTGCGTAGTGACAGCACACTGTGCTGTCACTACATTTTGCCGGGAAATAATTCAAGTATCTGCCTCCGGGCCTCGCCTATAGTCAGCGGCAAATTGTCTATTTCAAGATTATCCTTCTTTTTTAAAATTTCAAATAAATGGCCAATTTGCGGCAGACGCAATTTGGCAGCGCGGATCATTTCCGGGTCAGAGAAAACTTTTTCCGGCAGGCCTTCTTTAATAACCTTGCCTTCGTTTAGAATGATTACCCGATCAAGAAATAAAGGGACTAAATCAACGCAGTGCGTAGCCATCACCATAGTTACCCCGTCTGTATTTAATTTCTTAAGCAAATTCATAATGATGCTTACTCCCATTGGGTCCAGGCTTGCGGTCGGTTCATCCAAAAAAATTACCCGCGGCCCCATAGCCAAAACCCCAGCCAGGCAAATCCTTTTTTTCTGCCCGTAACTTAAATTGTGGATTAATTTATCCTTAAATTTAAGCATCTCAACAAGCGATAAAGAATTACAAACCCTGTTTTCAATCTCTTCTTTTGAAAGGCCCATATTTGTCGGGCCAAAGGCAATGTCTTGCGCCACTGTAGGAGAAAATAATTGGTCATCCGGGTCCTGAAAAACGGTACAGGCCTTGGAAAAAAGTTCGGATTTATTTATTGTCCGCATATTCTTTTCTTCTAAATAAATATCTCCTTGGGTAGGCTTAAGAAGCCCATTCAAAAGCCTTAATAAGGTGGTTTTTCCAGAACCGTTAGCGCCTAAAATTCCTAAAAACTCGCCTTTCTCTATGGAAAAATTAAGACCTTCCAATACCTTTGTCCGATCTGGATAATTAAAATAAATATTTTCTGCTTTGATAATTGACATTATTTATATCCCCGCGATTGCATTGCCTCATAGGTTGCCAATGACTGGTCATACGCCCTGATGAAGATAGTGCCGATTAGTTCAGAAAATGAACGTATACTTCTTGATAAACTGCTGTAGCCTAATCGCACCTTTTGCGCATCTCTGATTGTAATTATATCTTCAAGCAAGACGAAACAATAGCGGTAGCTGATTACTGCTATCTCAACCCATATTTTAGGTATTTTAAACCAAAGGCTTGCGTTTAGTAATGCGTTTATCGGGGTAGTCATACTTAGAAAAATAACCGCAAAACTACAACCAATAACTTTTTCAATAACCAACAGCCCCCGCGAAAAAGATTCTTTGTAAACCGTCAGATAAAGCAGAAAGATTAACCCTGTCAGAACCAAAGGAACAAATATCCTTAACAGAATAACTTTAAGCGGTATGCGAATACTTATAAGCGAAAACAAGGACAAAATTGCTATCGCCAAAGGAGCCTGCGGCGTTCTGGAAATAAGAGTTATGATAATCGCCGTAAATACAAAGAGTATCTTTATCCTGGCGTCTATACGCGTGAGGAAATTATCCTTACAAGCAAAATAATCACTAAATACTTCGTTTATCATTTTTTGAGGTCACTCTTTTCAATGAAAAGCCTGCGCCAATTATAGCCTAAAACAAATCCACCAATAACTCCAGCTAAGAGAAAGGCAAATAACAACAAGTCGCCTTGGTCAGTGTTGATAAATGGCTTCCAAGCCGGCCTGCCGTGCTCTAGAGCAACTTTTTCAACTACATTTTCATCTACCCCGCTCCATTTTGCATAAGCAAAATTGCAGGCCAAGAGCAAGAATAGAAAAAATAAAACAGTGAAAAAAATATTTTTTTTAATATTTAATTTCATGGTTATTCATTTTTAAGAATCGTCATTGCGAGGAGCTTTCATTTTACTTAGGCGACGAAGCAATCACGTTTTTAAGACGAGATTGCTTCGTCACAGGCATGTCGAGTTAGGGTTCCTCGCAATGACGCCTAACGATTCCAGAATATCTGGCCTTCGCTTGTTAATAAAAACTAGCATCCCGCCGGTTAGAAACCCTTCTAATATCCCAAGCGGAAGCTGTGTAGGAATAAAAGCGGCTAACAGGCTCAAGAATAATGGTAACATAGGCTTGCTTCCTGCTAAGGCAGAAGATAGTTCAAATGAAGTTGTGGCGTAAGTCAGCCAATCTGCTAAAAGCCCGGCGGTAAAGCCGCTGATAAACAAAGACAGATTAAATTTCCGCAAAAGCTTAAAAGTAAAATATCCGGTAAATGAACCCACAATCCCCATTGATACAATATCCGCGCCAAGGGTAGTGAGCCCGCCATGAGCAAGAAACAACGCTTGAAGCAATAAAGCAATTGAAGAAATAAAAACACTCATAATCGGCCCAAGCAATATGGCGGAAATTCCTGTGCCGCAGGGATGCGAACAAGTCCCGGCAGTTAGCACCGGCACAGGCATACAGGAAATGATGAAGACCACTGCCCCCATCAGCCCTAAAAGGACCTTAAAGGCAGGATTTGCCACAAGTTTTTTCTTTATATCCGCAATACCTTTGGCCAAAAATGGTATAGCAACCAAGTACCACAATACCGCCCATTTTAGCGGTAGTATTCCTTCGGAAATATGCATGATTTATTTTTCTTGCGCAATCTTGAGCAATGCGTTAACAATCGCCGCGGCAACGCTTGAGCCGCCTTTTCTGCTGCGATTAGTGATGTATGCCACATTTAGCTTGCGCAATTCCCTTTTTGCTTCTTTAGCCCCAACAAAACCTACTGGAATGCCTATTAACAAAGCTGGATGAGCTTTTTTGCTTTCTATGAGCAGGCATAATTCAAATAACGCCGTGGGCGCGTTGCCGATAGCAATAATTGCGCCATTCATCATCCGAGAGCACTTTCTCATTGCCAGCGCCGCGCGTGTGATGTTTAGTTTGGAAGATTTATCCAAAATGTCTTTGTCGTTAATACAACAGATAACCTGGCCGCCGAATCGCGATAAGATTTTTTTATTTATTCCTGCTTCTACCATGCTGGCATCAACAATAATATTCTTGCCTTTTTTTATCGCCTTGACGCCTTCTTTGACTGCTGTTTTAGAAAGGATAAGGTCTTTGGCATAATGAAAATCCGCACTCGCATGGATTACCCTTCTTACGACATTTCTTTCCGGCAAGGGAATCTTAGAACCATTAAGATATTTGCCAATAATGTCAAAACTTTTGTTTTCTATATCCTTTGGGCCTGAAATAATTCTCATTTGTTTAGAGCTTCCTTTATTCTTAGAAGGACGATATCATTGATTCTTGCATCAGTCCCTATATTTTTAGTACAAGTAAACTTAACGCCAGGATATTTTTTCATTTCTTGTTGGATAAGTTTAGGTATATCGTGCTTGACATGGTTTCCCATAAAAAGAAAAAACGGCACAATGATGACTCTTGTACAGCCTTTGGCAATAATTTCATTCAGACTTTCAGCCAGGTTAGGCCGGCTGAATTGCAGGTATGCCGCATGGACATAAGCAGTTCTTAGTGCCTTTCTTATTCTCTTCACAATGCCATTATTCATCATCTTGCCTGGTTCTTTTAATTTACTTCCGTGGGCGAGGAGGATGATGCCGGTTTTACCGAAATCCTCTTTTTTTACGTTCGGCAGGAAATTATGCCGGTTATCATTGATAAAACGAAAGATTTTGTCAGTTACCTGCTTCTTATGAATAAAATTGCAGTCACGGCAGGACCATACTTTTGACTTTTTGTCGTTATGATAAACATATCCGCCCAATTCTTTGTCTAAACAAGGATAAAATGGGCAATAACAAAAAGAACAATCTTGAAGCCCTTTGTGGCACGAATAATAATTGCAAAATTTGTTTGTTCGGTTAATCATATTTACCCCCTCGTTTCACTTCCGTATTGCTGGAAATCCTTTCCGCCAATCTTTGTAGGGGCGGCACACTGTGCCGCCCCTACAGTGCTTTTGCCTTCCCATACTCTCGGCATTTTTGCACAAAATTTTCAGCGAATTTAATATTTGAGGCAAAATGCAAATGCGCGTAACTGGCCAAAACATTATTTTTAATCAAGCCATCATAAAAGGTTTCGTTGTTTTTACTTATTTTATAAGCATATTTAACCATAGATGGGTTGACGCCGCTTAGATATGACCAATGGAAAATATGCGCCCTATTTTCCTGATATTTTCGGCTAAGTATATTATCACTGACGCATCTTAAGGTTACATAGCCCAGGCCTCTTAATTTTTTACCCATGTTTACTTTACCACTAAATACGCCTGCCATTGGGAATTCTTCTTTTTGAAAATTCCTTAGCGCCTTCATCAAATACATCAGGCCGCCGCATTCAGCGTATATAGGCATTTCGTTTTTAGCTTTGTTTAAAATATCAGCCTTCATTCTTTTATTCGCGGATAATCCTTGAGCGAATAATTCCGGGAAGCCGCCTCCTATATAAACACCATCCGTATCTTTGGGCAGGCCTTTATCAGCTAGCGGGCTGAATTCAACCAGCCTTGCGCCAAGCCCTTTTAATATATCAAGGTTGTCCTGATAATAAAAGTTAAATGCTTTATCCTTTGCAACCGCGATAACTACTTGTTTCGTAGGGACAGCACAGTGTGCTGTCCCTACAATCATTGGCGACGAAAATATCAATTGTTTGATTTTTCCCAATGGCTTAGCCTTTTGGCCTATTTTTAAAAGTCCTTTTATATCAATATGGCGTTTAGCCATATTTAACAATTCTTTTTGAGATTTACTATCCGGCGCTTTTTCAACAGCTGGAACAAGGCCGAGATGGCGTTCTTTTATTGAAAGTTTCGGGTTCTTAGGAAAATAACCTAAAACTTTAACCCTAACACTGTTTTCTATTGAGTTTTTTATGTGTTGATAATGAACGGGACTGCCGATATTATTTAGAATTACTCCGGCAATATTCACCTTCTTATCAAAATTCTTAAAGCCTAATACTACTGCCGCTTGAGACCTTGAGAGCGAACGCGCGTCTAGTATCAGCACTACCGGACAGCCGAGCATTTTCGCAAGATGCGCGCTGGAACCTTCTTCTGTATCCGCAAAGCCATCATAGAGCCCCATTACGCCTTCAATGATCGAGATATCCGCGTCTTGCGCGCGCCGGCAAAAGAGTTCAATAATTGAAGCGCGACTGCACATCCATCCATCTAAATTTGCGGATACTCTTCCCGCGGCTAAACTATGATGCGTTGGATCTACATAATCTGGCCCGGCCTTGAAAGGCTGGGTTTTAATACCCCTATCTTTTAAAGCTAGCATTATGGCTGTGGAGATTGTAGTTTTTCCCACGCCGCTTGCAGTGCCGGCAATCATTACTCTTGGGTATCTCATTACAATTGTTTTCGCAAAAACACCATACTGTATACCAAAATAAACAAAAATGAACTAGTATATGCAATACGTATGCTTTCTTTAATATGGTTAACTGTAAGCGCTTGGGTATTATCGCCTATAAATGGTTTGGCAATACAAATAGAATTATAATAATTATTTCCGCCCAATCTTACCTTTAGCGCGCCTGCCATAGCTGCTTCGGTAGATTCGCTATTAAATTCAGGGCCTCTAAAGAAATACTTTAATCCCCACTTGGCTGAACCTAAGCCATCTTTTAAATTGAGAATGCTTGCCATGCTTATTAAAAAGCAGGTTATCTTTGATGGAATAAAATTAATAACGCTGTCTAATTTTGCCGCAGGCATGCCAAAGGCTATAAATCTTTCGTTTTTGTACCCGACCATTGAATCTAAAGTATTTATGGCTTTATATGCCCACAATAATACCGGGCCCCCTAAAAATACGTAGAATAAAGGCGCTACTATTCCATCCATAGTGCTTTCAGCCACAGTTTCCACTGATGCCCTGATTATTTCAGTTTTATTTAATTCATTAGTATCCCTGCCTACAATCAAGGCGAGATCTTTTCTTGCTTGTTGAATATCATTAGCTTTTAACACCCTGTAAACCTTATTTACTTGGACAGCCAAATCCTTTATAGAAAAGGCAAAGTAGATATAGATTATTGACAAGCAATAATACAATAAAGGGCTGACAGCCTTGGCATACTTCAAGCTTAAATATACAAAAATCACTGTTATGCTGACTACTAATATAACTAATATCGCTCCGGAAAATACACGGTTAATTTTACCTTTATTTAATTTCAACTCTAATTTTTCTATTCCCATTCCAATAATCCTAACTGGATGCCAGTGGAATTCAGGGTCGCCAAAAATCAGGTCTAGCGCATAAGCCGTTAAAATAGTGAGTAGTTGGTAGTTCATAGGTTACTATGTCATTCAGACTGTGTCGTATGCCACAAGAGTGGAGTAAGTTTGTCATTGCGAG
>CAKKQA010000123.1 GCA_919901925.1 Omnitrophica bacterium GWA2_41_15
ATATTATTTAGATAATTATTAGAAGAAAGGAGCGCAGGTGTTATGGTAAGAGGTTTGATTATAGCTTTAGTTTTTGTAACTGGTTTATTTTTAGTTTCAGGATGCGGACAGAAGAATCAGCAGGCAACCGCGGTTACTCCGGAGACAGGCAAGGCGCAAGGAGCGCCGGTGCAGATGACAGTTGAACAGCCTAAAGCGCAGGAAACGGCTATGCCGGCGGCGTCAGTAGAATCTGAAGCTTCAGCAGCAGCTTTTGCGCGCCCTTCTGATACGGAAATACAGCAGGCATTGAAAAACTCCGGTGTTTATGAGGGCGAGATAGACGGAAAAATCGGGCCGATGACTAAAAAAGCAATTGAGGAGTTCCAGACGAAAAACGAGTTGACCCCTGACGGTAAGGTCGGCAGGAGGACATGGGAAAAGTTACAGCCGTATCTTAGTTCCGCGATGGGCACGGCTTCTACCCAGGCCCAGCAATAACAGGAGTTTTATGAAGGCAAAAAAGATAACCTTATTTTTGTCGTTGGCATTTATTCTTGGATTAGGAATGTGCTTGGCTGAAGACGCATCTGTGAAGCTCGAGCCGTCTACCGCGGAAGTTTCTACGGGAGAGTCTTCTGAAGTAAAAACTTCCGCCGCAAGCTCAGATAGTGATTTTGAAAGAAAATTTTCCTGGTGGCCGACGGACGCCCAACCCGCACCTGTCAAAGATACGGCTGGCGGATGGTGGTGGTGGCCAAAAGAGCCGGGGACAGTCGGCCCTTTGTGGGGCAATAGGGGTTATTGCTACGTCAACAAAATAATCTTTGACTATAAGTCGGATGAATTGCCCGAACCCCAGCCTCAGGAATTGCGGGCCTCGCTTTTAATCAAGAATATCAATAAGAATGTTAAGATATACTTTGGTTTTAACAGTTCCAAATTAAGGGATGACGCTGTTTTAATTTTAAAAGACGCGGTTAAGACTTTAAACAGGTATCCGGACAACGATATCTTGATTACCGGAAACTGTGATATCCGCGGCACGGAAAAATATAACGAGAAATTAGGTAAAAAGAGGGCCGATGCCTTAAAGAAGTTTATGATTAAAGAAGGCATTCCGGAAGAGCGTATCCGCATAATCAGCAGGGGAAAGCTTGACGCTATCGCGCATATCACTGATTTGGAGGGGATGCAGAAAGACCGCAACGCGCAGTTTATGATCGCGGAAGTGGAAGAGGTTATGCTTCCATATAACGGGTCAGCCCCTCTAAATGCCAAGATGCTGGAAGAAGGAAAGCTTTTGGAAGAGGTCCAGGAAGAAGTAACCAGCCAGTCGAAAGTTTCCACTCGTAAATACACCGTAAAAAAAGGCGACACCCTTTGGAAGATCGCGCAGAAAGAATTGGGCAACGGCGCCCGTTGGAAGTACATCTTTGAATTAAACAAAAACCAAATAAAGAACTCGAATAAATTAAAAGTAGGGCAGGAATTAGTTTTACCTGTTGAATAATAATGTCCGATGTTGCTAATAAGAGTAATAAAGAAGTAAAGCTTTCGAGTTTGCTTAAAGAAAAGTTTATAGAGCTGTGCTTTAAGGGAAAAAATAAGAAAGAAATCATCGCCGAATTAGTCGGTGTAGTCAGCCAAAGCGGAAAAATAAAAGACAAAAAGGCGTTTACCAAGGCGTTAATCGATAGGGAAAAGTTAGGTTCGACCGCTATTGGTAACGGAGTGGCTATCCCGCACGCCAAAATTGACGGGTTGGATAAAATACTTTTGGCTTTCGGCAGGGTTGACGCGGGAGTTGATTTTAGTTCTTTGGATGGAGAGAAAACCTATATTTTTTTCGCGCTGGCCTCTTCTAAAAAAGAGATCGGCGCGCACCTTAAAGTGCTGGCGAGCGTCTCACATCTTATTAAGGATAAATTCATCGTTGAGCTTTTAAAAAAAGCAAACAATAAAAAAGAAGTCCTGAAAATAATTTCCAGTTCCGAGAAAAATTAATCCCGCCTTTTTCCCCCGTTTTTATGCAAATATGCCCAAACTTCTTAAAGCAGCCGGTGTATTAATCACAGCAATATTATTTTTAAGTTCTTGCGCTACTCCCCCCGTAAAACCTCCGGTTCTTCAATCCTCATACGTATATTCTCAAATCCCGCAGGCAGTTATTCGCCAAGATACTTTTCATGTCGTCGCTCCCGGAGAAACTCTCTGGCGGATAAGCAAAATGTATGATGTGAATATTAGGGATATTATGGGCGCGAATAACCTAAAAGAATCCTCTAAACTTAAAATGGGCCAGAAGATAATTATTCCTAATGCCTCCCAGGTAAAAAGAGTAGTGGTGCCGTTATATAATGCAAACAGGTGGAAATACATTATTGTCCACCACAGCGCCACAGATACAGGCGATGCCCTTACCTTATTTAAAATGCATTTAAGGAGAGGCTTTGGGCAGGGGTTAGGCTATCAGTTTACAATAGCTAACGGCACCTGCGGCAAAGACGATGGGCAGATAGAGATTTCTCCGCGCTGGCTGAAACAGCAGGAAGGCGCGCATTGTAAGGCCGGCGGAATGAACCAAAAAGGTATTGGCATATGTTTGGTGGGAAACTTTAGCCGGGAAAATGTTTCGCCGAAACAAATGGATTCTTTAGTCTATTTAGTTAATATGTTAAGAAAGCATTACAATATACCGGTTGAAAATATTCTCGGCCACGGCCGGGTGCCGGGCGCGCATACGGAATGCCCGGGGAAAAAATTTCCGTGGAATGAATTCTATCGGCGGCTTGGAGCGGGCTAGTTTTTTTGTCTTATGAATATCTTGAAATATGCATAATACTATTATACAATAGCTCATAAATCAAGGCGTAGCATAAGCTTAGTTTCGGGAAGGAATGCTGGTACAAGGAGTAAGGCTGTCTTTGAGCGTTTGAGTTAAGGCAGCGCATAAGCTTATTTAGCCAAGTTCAGAGCTAATCGTAGAGCGAAAAAATCATTGTTATTTGTCATTCAGACTGTGTCACATTAGATGTTGAAATTATAAAGTGGATTCCCGCTTTCGCGGGAATGACAAAAACAATGATGCCATCCCTGCGAAAGCAGGGATCCAGAATTAAAGTGGAGTAATAAAAATTTATATTTTCTAAAATCCATAATTATGACACAGTCTGAATGACATGGTTATTATTTCACTGATAGGAAGGGATTAACTTTCATATGAACCAGAAAGACATATTAAATAAATACCGCCTCTTGTGCGAGTTGATGGATAATATCCCTGATGTTATCTATTTTAAAGATAAAAATGGCAGGTTGGTATATGTCAATCGTTCCCACGCCAAAGGGTTAGGGCTTAAGCCCGAACAGGTAGTTGGAAAGACGGATTTTGATTTCTTTCCCAAAGAGCGGGCAACGCGTATGGCCAAAGACGACGAATACGTCTTAAAGCGCGGCAAGGCCATCATTGACAAGATCGAGCGCTCCACCCGTGCCGATGGAGTTGATAATTACGTTTCTACCACAAAAATCCCCCGCTTTGATAAAAACGGCAAGGTTATAGGTTTAATCGGGATCACCCGCGATATCACCCGGCGTAAAATATTTGAGCAGATAGACGAAGAGAAAAACGCGCTTCTCAAAAAGCTTAAAAGCGCGCAGGAGCTGGCGAAGTTAAAATCGGAATTTATATCTGTGGTTTCGCATGAATTGCGCACGCCGCTGACAATCGTTAAAGAAGCGGTTGCTATCATTTTTGACGGCCTTGCCGGGCCTATTAATAACAGGCAAACCGAATTCCTGACAAAGGCCAGGAATAATGTCGAGCGCCTGAAAGAAATGATCGAACAGCTTTTGGATGTCTCCCGGATAGAAATGGACAGGGTCAAACTGCATTATTCGTTGATTAACCTGAATGACCTTATTAAAGATTCCTCGGACTTTTTTATAAAGCAGGCGCAGGATAAAAGGATAAAATTAGAATATAACCTGCCAGCCCGCGATATAAACATATTTATGGATGCCGAAAGGATAAATCAGGTAATCTCAAACCTTATCACTAACGCTCTAAAGTTTACCGAGGAAGGCGGCAAGGTTAAGGTAGAGGCAGAGGTTTTGGAAGATAAGATACGAGTTGGGGTGATTGACACGGGCATTGGTATTGCCAAGCAGGATATTGCTAAACTCTTCGCTAAGTTTGTCCAGGTTGCCAGGCTTCCCGGTTATGAAAGAAAAGGGCTGGGGTTAGGATTATCTATCGCCAAGGAATTGATTGAAAGGCATGGCGGAGAAGTATGGGCGGAGTCTAAATCAGGCATCGGCAGCCGCTTTTATTTTACCCTGCCGCGTTTTTATACGGCAAATATCTTAAACAAAGAAGTCAAAAACAGGATAAACAGTATACTCGGCACTAAAGTAAATGTGCATTTGATCAACCTGTTTATTATTAATTACCGGCAGATAAGGTCAACTATGAGGGTCGACCTGAAAAAATTATTCGATAACTTTAAGGATATTATTGAAGATGTGGCGCAATCATCGTTAAGGCTTAAAGAGCCGCCTTTGATTATGCCGGATGTCCATTATGGGGAATGCAGTATAATATTGGAAGGGCCGGCAAATAAGAATGTCGCTCGATTCTGCGGCATACTTAAAGAGAGGTTAAACAGCTACTTTGTCAAAAACGATATGGGTGGGACACTCATAACATTGGGGGTGTTGTCTTATCCTTTGGAGTCTCCTATATCGATAAAAGAAAGCATGCCCGCTAACCTATATATTAAGGAAATACGTATAGGCTCTGACAGGCGGCTTTATAAAAGGTTAAATTACAGGTTGGTTGTGGTTATCGTCGCGGGAAAAAGCCATCATCAGGCAAGGACTCTTGATATTTCACAAAGAGGGATTTCTTTTGTCTGTAAAAGCGCCTTAAAAACAGACGCAGTTGTTGACATAAGGCTAATGATGGGCAGGGAAAAAGTGCCTGTTTGTTTTAAGGGCAGGATAACATGGATAAAAAAACAAGAGGTATCAGGCGGCGAGGATGCCTATAAGGTCGGGTTGGAATTTGTAAATTTAAAAAACAGCGAAAGCAAAAAAATGAAGAAGTTTGTTAAAACGATAACAGCGAAGGCATAAATAGATCCTTCGCCCCGCCTTTTCGGCGGGGCTTAGGATCAAATTTGCTTCGCGAATTTGAGGAGGCGGATATGGGCAAGACAAAGGTTTTGTTGATCGACGATGAGTATGATTTTCAAGAGCTTATGAGCATAAGGATGGGCGGTTGGGGCTATGATGTCATTAAGGCTTCAGACGGTAAAGAAGCAATAGACCTTTTATTAAAAGAAAATCCGGATATAATAATTTTGGATTATATCATGCCTGATATGGACGGTTTGGAAGTGTTGAAGAAAATCCGTGAACTTAACAAAAATATACCTGTGATTATGTTTACCGCGCATCCGGACACGAAGTCTTTTGAGGGTTCGGATACGCTGGGTATTGCCGCGTTTATTCCTAAACTATCAGCCTATGAAGACGCGCAGAGTTCTCTTAAAACAGCGCTTAACTTGGCTTTGAAAAAACCTGCTTGTTAAAAAAATATGCCGACACGTGTTTTAATAGCCGGAGGAGGCGAGAAAGTAATCAGCCTTATTAATACTTTAAACGGGCTGAAAGATATCGAGCTGGCCGGCCTTTGTGATAACCGCGAAGATTCCGCGGGGATGATGCACGCTAAGGCGATAGGCTTGCCTTGTTCGACGGATTTGTCCGCTTTTATGCAATCCTCAAAAGCGGATATCATCATTGATACATCCGGTTCGCCTGAATTCCAAAAGGCGCTTGGCCGGATAGATTTGCAGCCTGCCCGGATAATAGATTCAAAGGCGGCTGAACTTTTGATTTATCTGGCGCGGGAAAAAGAATCCGCGGTCCAAGAGGTCGGCCGGATGAAGTCCGAATTTATCTCCACGACTTCGCATGAATTAAGGACGCCGCTTGCCGCGATAAAAGAGTCAGTGATGCTGATCTTAGACGGGACAGCCGGAGAGTTTTCTTCTCAACAGGGTTTTTTCCTGAAAATAGCCAAAAGAAATATCGACAGGCTGGCGACCCTGATAAATGATTTATTGGATATCTCAAAGATTGAAAGCGGAAGGATGCGCTTAAAAAAGGCGCCCTGCGATATAGAAGTTTTGGCAAGAAAGGCTTTAGAGCCGATGCGCGTTTTAGCTGAAGATAAGCGCCTTAAGCTAGGCGCGGAGTTTGAGGCTGGTTTGCCGCAAGTTTCCTGTGACGCGGATAAGATTACGCAAGTGATAACAAACCTGCTCAGTAACGCTATAAAATACACCGCGTCCGGCGGAGCGGTAAATATCAAAGTATCAAAATGCCTTAGCGTTAACGGCCTTAAGCCGCAGGAGCCAAAGCCCGGATTTGAAGATTTTATAGAGGTTTCTGTTAAAGACACGGGTGTTGGGATAGAAAAAGAAGATTTCTCCCGGCTTTTCTTAAAATTTGGCCAGCTTGATGGTTCAATGACCAGAAGGTTTGGCGGGACAGGGTTGGGGCTGGCGATATGCAAAGAACTTATCAGTATGCATGGAGGAGAAATCTGGGTGGAATCAGATGTGGGCAAAGGAAGCATGTTTAGTTTTACTCTGCCCTTGGCGAACTAGCTTTGTGAAACGGAGGAATGCATAATGTCAAAAAGACTGCTTATTGTTGATGATGAAAAAGATTTAGTGGAAACAGTGGCTTTTCGCTTAAAGGCGCTCGGTTATGAGGTGATAGCTGCCTATGACGGGCAGCAAGGCCTGGATATGGCAAGGAAAGAAAATCCGGATTTGATCATCCTTGACCTGATGCTTCCTAAAATCGACGGGTATAAGGTTTGCCGGATGTTGAAGTTTGATGAAAAATTCAAGAAGATACCGATAATCATGTTTTCGGCCAGGGCGCAGGAAAATGATAAGAAAATGGGCATGGAAGTAGGGGCTGACGCCTATATCACTAAGCCTTTTGAACCTTCAGCGCTTTTGGCCAAAATTCAAGAGTTGATAGGCGAAAAGTGAACAAACGAAATATTTTACTTGTAGACGACGATAAGGATTTACAACAGCTATTGACCGCCAGGCTTCAATCGCATAATTATGAGGTGGCTTGCGCCTCAAACGGTAAAGAGGCGCTGTCGATGGCTAAAGAAAAGCCCGAGCTGATTTTATTAGACGTTATGCTTCCCGATATCAACGGGTTTGAGGTCTGCCGTATTTTACGCAAGGATAAAAAGCTTGGGCGTATCCCCATTATTTTGCTTACCTGCAAAAGTTCCTCTGAAGATAAAATCCAGGGGCTTTACACCGGGGCTGACGATTATATCACCAAGCCATTTGACGACGAGGAACTGTTCGCCCGCATAGAAGCTGTGCTGCGCAGGGCAATGCCTTCAGAGGCCCTCACTTCAGAAAAAGAGAAATCAGAGGCTATTGAAGAAATTAAACGGTTGATAAAGGAGGATTTGATTGTCTCTGTGTTTCAACCGATATATTATTTGAAACCCAGCCGTTTATTGGGATTAGAGGTGTTAAGCAGGCCGCCTCAAAAAAGCTATTTTGATTCTCCGGAGATGATGTTTGATACCGCCTTTCGTTTAGGAATGCTTTTTGAATTGGAAATGTCAGCGCATAAAAAAGCGCTTAAGGAAATAAACCAATTAGATAACAGGGCGTTTGTTTTTTTTAATATCAGCCCCTACATTATTCAAGAGAAGAGGTTTAAAAATTATATCCGTTTTTACCGGCAGTATATCAGCCCCAACCTTGTGGTTTTTGAATTGAGCGAACGGATAGCGGTACAGAATTGGAAGGCATTTTCTAAGACTATAGGCGGCTTAAAACAAGAGGGGTTTAAGATTTCTATCGATGATATCGGCAGCGGCTACGCGACATTAGATTCTGTAGTGGAAATCAAGCCGGATTTCTTAAAGCTTGATACACACCTTATCCGTGGCATACACCTTGACGCGGTAAAACAAAACCTGCTTAAGGCGATAGCTTTATTCTGTAGGCAAAGCGGCATTATTTGTGTGGCTGAAGGGATACAGGTTAAGCAGGAATTGGATGTTTTGACCGATTTCGGCGTGGAAGCCGGGCAGGGCTTTTTCCTGGGGCGGCCAACTTCGGAAATAAAAGAAATAAAATGAGTATGGAGGCGCGATGGCAAAAGTCTCGAATATAGACCTCTTGATTAAAAACAAGGTTATTAGTTCCGAGCAGCTGGCGTTGGCAAAAGAAGAAGCGGGCAAAATAGGGATAGCTATTGAAACGGCGCTGGAAAAATTGGGTTTTATATCGGAGGTTGATATAGCAAAAGCTGCTGCCGAAAGCATGGGCGTGCCTTTTATGGACCTTGACGATTATCTTATAGACCCCGAAGTTATAAAGCTGGTTCCCGAGGCAACGGCAAAGAAATTTAAGGCTGTGCCGTTATTTAAAATAGGCGGCTCACTTACCGTGGCTATGGTTGACCCGCGCGATATCATGGCCATTGATGAAATTAGGGCAAAAAGCAAAATTTCTTCGATTGAACCGGTTTTATCTACGCCGGATATGATCCAGCATGTTATAGAACAGTATTATGCCGCCCATGGCGATATCAAAGAATTAGCGGATAACCTTACTCCCGAGAAGTTAGCCGAGAAGATACGGTCGCCAAGAGGGCTTGCCGAGGCGCTGGAAGATACTCCGGTAATTAAAATTGTAAACCTGATTATGACGCAGGCAGTTAAAGACAGGGCTTCCGACATTCATATTGAACCGGAGGAAAACAGCGTGCGCGTGCGTTACCGCGTTGACGGGATCTTACGCGAAGAGCAGATTATACCTAAGCATTTACAGAACGTTTTGATTTCCCGCGTAAAAGTAATGGCAAAGATGGATATCGCCGAGACCCGTATGCCTCAAGACGGCAGGATTCAGCTGAAGCTTGACAATAAGAGCCTGGACTTGAGGGTTTCTTCGTTTCCCACCGTGCATGGCGAAAATATTGTCATAAGGATCCTGGATAAATCCTCTGTTCTTTTGGGTTTAAAAGACCTTGGTTTCATGGAAGGCCAATTGATTGAATTTGAAAAAACAATCAGGCATCCTTACGGGGTAATTTTGGTGACCGGGCCTACCGGCTCGGGCAAGACGACAACGATATACGCCTGCTTATCGACCATAAATTCGATTACGGCCAATATTATCACTATCGAGGATCCTGTTGAGTATGAAATACCGTTAATACGCCAGACGCAGGTTAACCCTAAGGCAGGCTTGACTTTTGCCAACGGCCTAAGGAATATTTTAAGGCAGGACCCGGATATCATAATGGTCGGCGAAATACGCGATAAGGAAACAGCGGAGATAGCGATACAGGCGTCTTTAACCGGCCATCTTGTTTTATCGACACTGCATACTAATGATGCCGCGAGTTCTATAACTCGGCTTGTTGATATGGGCATAGAGCCGTTTTTGGTATCCAGTTCCCTGATCGCGATATTAGCGCAAAGGTTAGTGCGCCGGATCTGCACTAATTGTAAGGAAAAATACAAGCCTTCGGATGAAGTAATGAATTATCTAAACCCGAAGGAAAAGATTGATTTTTATCACGGCAAGGGGTGCAACAGGTGCAAACAGGCAGGTTTTATCGGGCGCTTGGGCATTTATGAGCTATTGTTGGTTAATGAGGAACTCCGCGGCATGGTTACCGCTAAGAAGCCGGCAGGAGAAATTAAGGCAAAGGCTATAGCGTCAGGCATGCGCACGTTGTTTGATGATGGTATCGCGAAAGTAAAAGCAGGCCTGACAACGATAGAGGAAGTGTTGAGGGTAACAGAGGAGGCATAAAGCCATGCCAAATTTTAAATATAAGGCGCGGGATAAATTCGCGCGGTTGGCTTCCGGCACAATTTCCGCCGAGAATAAAGAAGCAGCGGGAAAAAAGCTTCATGACATGGGATACCTTCCTATATCCGTATCGGAGGCGGCCATCCAGCAAGCGGGAAATATTTTTGATAGATTCAGCAGGGTCTCACAGCAGGATTTAAACGTTTTTACCCGCCAGCTTTTTGTTTTGCAAAAGGCCGGCCTGCCCTTGCTGTCAGGCTTAGAGGCGGTGGCGCTTCAGACGGAAAGCCAGCGTTTTAAGAGAGTGATTGAGGAGGTTATTAACGACATAAGGAGCGGCACAAGCTTTTCCGTTTCCTTAAAAAGCCACCCGGAAGTATTTAACGGCGTCTACGTGAATATGATCAAGGCAGGGGAAGCCGGAGGCCTTCTGAAAGATGTTTTAGAGCGTTTAAGCCAGCTCATAGAGCAAGAGATGAATACGCGCGCCCAGATAAAAGCCGCTACAAGGTATCCGATGATCGCCTTTTTTACTTTGTGCGTTGGTTTTACTGTTTTGATTGTTTTTGTCATCCCGCGTTTTGTCGCGCTTTATGCCCAGTTCAACGCTCAACTACCTTTGCCTACCCGGATATTAATCGGGGCAAACCGTTTTGTAACAAAGTTTTGGTATGTGATTATTTTATCAGGCTCTTTTTTGGCGTGGGGTTTCTTCAAATTTATTAATTCCAAAGACGGCAGGCGTATATGGGATGATTTTAAATTAAAGGTCCCGGTATTCGGCTCTTTAGTGACAATGCTGACTATGTCAAGTTTTGCCAAAGTAACTTCGATATTGATGAAGAGCGGCGTTCCGATACTGGACATTCTGGATTTAACAGCCAGCACATCGGGAAATGTTATTATTAAGGAAGCGATCCTAAATATAAAGGAAAGCGTCGCGCAGGGAAAAGGGATGTCCGAACCAATGCGCGCGCTTCCTATTTTTCCTCCGATAGTCGTGCAGATGGTGGCCATCGGCGAGCAAACAGGAAAGGTGGATGAACTGCTTTTGAGCGTCGCGGATTATTACGACCGTGAATCCGGGTATATGATTAAAAACCTTTCTACTTATATTGAGCCGATTCTCATCCTTGTTTTAGGCGTAATGGTTTTGATTATGGCCCTTGGAATCTTTATGCCGATGTGGAACCTTATACGGGTGTTTAAACCATAGCATAAGTTGAAACTATGGTAATCGGTCAGTAAACGGGGGCGGCTTTAATTCCGTCATTGCGAGGAGCTGCTGTTGACACGGGGCGACGAAGCAATCCCGTTTTTAAGACGAGATTGCTTCGTCACAGATATGTCAAGCGAGGGTTCCTCGCAATGACGATGTAAGGATTTCCATTTTTTACTGACGCATTACAAAACCATGCGCGATATACGCCCGGTGGCATCAATTGAATTAGGCATAGCAATTTGCGTTATTTTTATATTGATAGGCGCGTTGGCAGGGTATATAAATATTACTTTGAGAATCGCTAAAGAAACAGCGATGAGATATGAATTGGCGAATATACGGATATCATTAGAACATTACCGTATGATAAATAACAGCCTGCCTGAAAATATAACCGTGCTTATAAATCAAGATTTTACGTATAAAACGGCCGGCGGCGTAATATTACGCAAGAATTTTTTAGAGCCGTTTCGCTTAGATAAAGATGGTTTTTTACTTGACCCCTTTAAAGAAAAGTATTATTATAACAGCAAAGATGGACGGGTCAGTTCACGGACAAAAGGTTATGAAGCATGGTGATGCTTTATTGATTTGTGAAAGGTGAAGAGGAGGAGGTAGAATGAACAGAAGAAGCGGTTTTACGCTGATAGAGTTGGTAATGGTAATAGTTATACTCGGCATACTTTCAGCGGTTGCCATTCCCACTTATTGGAATCTTCAGGCTCAAGCAAAAGAATCCGCCTGTAAAGGCGCTCTCGGGGGCTTACGCAGCGCGGTATCAATATGGTATGCTAAACAAGCAGCCTCGGGCACGGCAGGATTTCCCGCTCTTTCGAATTTTACAGCGACAACTAACGGCGTAATGGTTTCTGGCATGGTCCCGAAGAATCCGTATACTAATAACGCGGGCGTTAAGGCCGGCGCCGCTGAAGCGGCTGATTCTACCGTCGGTTGGGTTTACGATTCAAGCACCGGAAGGCTTTGGAGCTCCGCGGCAGAGACACAAGGGTCGGGATTTTAATTTCAGGTTTAATTAATAAATTATGCCCGGCTTCTCATATAGAGAAAATTATTATGAGGAGCCGGTTTTTTATTGCTAGCAAAATTACTTTTGTCATTCAGGCTATGTCGTATGCCACAAGAGTAGAGTAAGTTTGTCATTGCGAGGAGCGAAGCGACGAAGCAATCCCATGAAGAGAGATTGCTTCGCCACTGCGGTGGCTCGCAATGACACGCGTTTTACTATTGTGGCACAGCCTGAATGACACTGTAAATGGACGCCAGGCATTTAAAACAGCCCCTCAATAAATCATGAAAGCCCTATCTATCTCCTTTTCTAAAATCCCCAATTTTATTTTAATCATTGTCTTGGTATGCGTCGTTTTCGGAGTTTACCAAAACTCTCTCGGCGGTAATTTCCTGATTGACGATGAAACAGCCATAGTCAATAACCCGAAGATACAGGATATCCAAAAATATTTTTCTGAATCTTTCAGCCTTCATCCGGGCGCGTTTTACGAAACGCTCACCGTTTTCTTCTGGAAAATGTCCGCGGGCAAACCTTTTGTTTTTCATTTGTTCGCGGTGATGGCCCATAGCTTAAACGCGGCGCTGGTCTTTATTTTGTGCAATGCCCTTTTCGCGAATAAGCCGTTGTCATTTTTAAGCGCCCTTATTTTCGCTGTTCATCCTATAAATACTGAAGCGGTCAGCTGGATATCAGGCAGTCAATACGCCTATTCGGCGTTATTTTATATCTCGGCGGTTACATTTTATATCCTTTCCCGTAAACATTTCCTTTATCTTGTTTTCTCGGTGTTATTTTTTGCCTTGTGTTTGTTTACGGGCAACGCGGCGGCTGTTTTGCCGGCCTTGTTGATTCTCTGTGATTTATTTTTTAACATAGGGGGGCGCGCAGGTTTTAGGAAAGTCAAGTTAGCGGTTTTGCTTTCGGCGTTATGTATTTCAGGCATATTTATTGCATGGTATTTTTTTAAGAAAAACACCTTTATACATATGATCTTTTATTATAGAGGCGCCAGCTATTTAGTGGTGGCTGTCAAGGCATTCGCTTATTATCTGAAGATTTTATACCTTCCGCTTGCCCGGGGGCTGTTTCATCCGTTCGCGTTTACCAATTTCGATATCCAAAGGTTAAGCCCGGCGTTTTTTATCGGCTTATCCGCTATGGCCGCCGCCGTGGTTTGTTTTTTTAAGTGCCGGCGCCGTGCGCCCGCGGTATCTTTCGGGATTATGTGGTTTCTGGTTGCCTACGCGCCGTATTCAAATTTTATCCCTATTTGTAATATTATTTCGGAAAGGTATATGTACCTGCCCTGCGTGGGTTTCGCGATTATAATCGCGGCTTTGTTTTTAAAGGTATGGGAAATAATCAACCGGCATGCTTCGTTAATCCTTAGGCGTTTGGCGTTAGCGGCGTTGACTTTATTTATTTGTTCCTACGGGGCATTAACGGTAAAACGAAATTACGAGTATAATAATATCATCACTTTTTGGGAGACTAATATTAATAACTTTTCTTCTGGTTACGCGGTTTATAATAACCTCGCGGCAACATTTTATAAAATGGGCAATATCAAAAATGCCATTACCTATTGTTGGATTAACCTGATGGTTAACCCTGCCCAGCCGCATGTCTGGTGTAATTTAGGAATGCTTTACCGCCAGCAGGGACAGATTAAGGATGCCATCGAGTGTTATCAACAAGCTATCAGCATAGATAAGGATTATTATCCGGCCCATAAGGCATTAGCAGAGATAAAGAAATAAGCGGGAGATAAGTCATTGCGAGGAGCCATTGTTGGCACAAGGCGACGAAGCAATCCCGTTTTTAAGACGAGATTGCTTCGTCACAGATATGTCAATCGAGGGTTCCTCGCAATGACACGGTTACTTCCGTAAGCCGAACTGTTACGAATGACTTAGTCCCTGTTCACTGGCTGGTTCCCGCGGGACGATAAAAATAATATTTTCAAAGCGTAAGTGGTGTTATAATAAAAAAATGCGTAATAAAGGCATAGCGTTAGCCGCACTAATAATAATAATGGTTTTGCTGGCGATAATCGTTTTTGGGGTTACTCTCTCAATTACCGAAGGCCTGCGGTTTAATATCTCTAACATAAATAACGAGAAGGCCTTATGTGTGGCGCAGGCAGGTATGATGAGCGGATTGGTGGATTATCTTGCCGACGGTTTAATCAGCCCCCAGTCAAACATAAACGTTAACCCGCCAAGTGAGTTTTATTATTCTGTGGGGGAATCAAGCAGTTTTATGCTTATTGACGGCTCTAATGTCAGGGCAAACGGAAGGGTGGTAAACACCTGGCCGATTAAAAATTTTAATTTCGATCCTGCCAGTTCGATTGTCATAAACAGCATAGTCGTTGAATGGGATTACGCTGCCAACCTGGTTAACATGAAAATCGGCAACAACTATATCCTTAAGAGCGCCTCTCTTTCCAGCCCCGCCACTATAAACAGCGCCAATTGTTTTGGGGGTTCCATCCCTTTAAGTATCCAGGGCAATACAACTTACTCCGGGACAAACGTTCAGTACCTCAGTTTCAGCGCTAATATCCCTGCAAATCTGACTGTGAGCTTAACCTTTAACTTTAGCGATGGTTCTTTTTTAAAAAAGCTCCTGATCAACGGAGGGAAGGTAACTAATAACGAATTTTCTCTTAGGGCAACGGGAAAGATCGGGTCTGGTTCATCCGCCTTGGCAAGAAGGACTTTGACAGCGACTTATGATGTCACTACCAACAAAATCACTTCGTGGCAGGAATCCACAAAGCATATTATACCATGAGAATACCTTATTTCGTAATAGTTCAGCTCTTGGAAGCCGTCGACGAGTGTCATTGCGAGCGACCGCAGGGAGCGAAGCAATCTTTAAAGATTGCTTCGTCGCTGTCGCTCCTCGCAATGACACGGTTACTTCCGGAAGCTGAACTGTTACCTTATTTCGCGCCGGGCAGCCGTCAGCGAAAATCTTTTACCATTATTGAGTTGATAATGGTTATCATCATCATGGGGATAGTGCTTATTCCTTTAGGGATAATGTCAATGGATTTTACCCGCGAGATAGTTTATTCGCGCGATTCAGGCACGGCCGAAGGTTTAGTGAAGGTGGAGATGGCCAAGGTAAATAATTTAGCTTTTGCTGATCTGACGCTAAATAACGGTTATGATAACACTGTTTCAAATTATGAGGGTTATCCTTATGACCTGCGCCGCAGGGTCAATTATGCCAATAGCCCCACGAACACCTTAAAACGGGTGCAGGTAACGGTTTATCCCGCGGGCAATACCACGGCTCCTTTGGTTAACGCGATAACCTATGTTGCCAATGTCTCTTTCGGAGCAGGGGCAGGCGGTTCAGCCGCTTTGGGTTTACAGGCAAACAGCATGGTTGTTAGCGGCGGAAGCATTTCCGGAAATAATCTGATTAATGTTACTTTGGCCAATTCCGATACCTTAAACGCTATTACCATTACCCAGATGACGATAAGTTTTACCGGCGCAAGCGGGATAAGCCTTAAAAAAGTAAATATAGCCGGGATAACCGTATTTAGCGGCGGCGCCTATTCCGGAGAAACCATAAACTTAGGCCCTACATTTACCCTTGCCGCTAACACTAGTTACAGTTCGCCTGTGTTCCTGGAGTTTAATAAGAGCCTGGCTTCAGTAACCGCGTTAATATTTATAATGAGCGATAGCTTTCCAACCGTAAATTATATATGGTAATAAGGCCGTTTATGCGAAAGAGCCGTAAGGACAAAAAAGGCGCCACATTGATTGAGTTAGTAATAACGATGGTGCTATTGGCAATTATAGGTGCCACCTTATTTGGGGTGATAATCTTTTTTGTCCAGCTCTTTATGTATAGCCCCCGCCAGTTAGATACTCAGAAGATTGGGCAGGAACTTGAGAATAT
>CAKKQA010000124.1 GCA_919901925.1 Omnitrophica bacterium GWA2_41_15
GCTTAAAAGGCGGCTTGAGACCGGGCGGTTATTGACAAAAATAAATTGTAATTCCTTGCTTGACCTTTGAATATTCATATCGCCTAAAATGAGGCGGATGGATATTTTATCATCGGGATATTCGCGGGAGGCTTCGATTAAGTGGCTTTCGTCCAAATGGAGCGCGCCGGCGATGCGGATTAATGTGTTTTTCTCCGGAGCAAGTTCGAAAACAGGCTTATCATTATTGATTAGCGTAAACCTTTTTTCCGGATATAAAAGGGAGTAGGGGATAAAGGTGTTTAGAATATGATTTAATTCGGTGGAATCGCTTTTTAGAAATTTTCTGCGGGCGGGGGTGTTGAAAAACAATTCTTTGACTTCGATCTCGGTCCCTGCGGGCATATTTATGGGGCGCAGTTTTTCTTTTTTCCCCCCGCGAAGATGGACTTCCCATCCAGAGTCTTGATCTTTTGGCTTACTGCGCAAGGAGATATCCGAAATCGAGGCAATGCTGTAAAGCGCCTCGCCTCTAAAACCCAGAGAGCTGATTTTAAAAATGTCTTCTACCGAACTGATTTTGCTGGTAGAGTGCCTTAGGAAGATATTCTCGATGTCTTCGGATTCTATGCCGCTGCCTGTATCTTTAAGATGAATAAGCGTCCTGCCGGCTTGTTTTATGCGCAGTTCAATTGAATCAGCCCCGGCGTCAAGAGAGTTTTCCACCAGCTCTTTAACCACAGAAGCCGGTCTTTCAATCACTTCTCCCGCCGCGATTTTACTGATTACCTCTTCAGGTAAAACATGTACCTTTGTCATTGTTTTTGTTATTTATAAATTGACCTGTCATTGCGAGGAACCCTCGCTTGGCATATCAGTGACGAAGCAATCTCGTTTTTAGTGCGAGATTGCTTCGTCGCCTCGTGTCAACAATAGCTCCTCGCAATGACGATGTAAAAAGTTCTTCTGTTCAATGGTTTAACTGTCTTTGATTCTCTTTTGCCAGCCTTGAATCTTATTTAGGGCTTCAAGCGGCGTGAGCGAATTAATATCAATAGAATTAATTTCTTCTTTAATCTGTTTTGTAATCTGGTCATCAGTTTTGTTAAATAATGACAGCTGTGTTTCTTTTGGCGCGGGATCGAGAATTTTATCCTGCAAAAGGCCGTGTAATTCTAGGCGGGTAAGGATCTGTTTTGAGCGCCTGACTACTTCCTGCGGTATGCCGGCAAGTTTGGCTACATAAATACCATAACTTTGATCGCTTCCTCCGGGGATGATTTTGTGCAAGAAAACCACTTCATCGTGCCATTCTTTAACCGCGACGTTATAATTCTTTATTCCCGCATTTTCTTCGGCTAAGGCAGTCAGCTCATGAAAGTGGGTTGCGAACATTGTGCGCACTTTTTGCGCGCTAAGATATTCTGCCACTGCCCAGGCCAGGCTTAGCCCGTCGTAGGTGGATGTCCCGCGGCCGATCTCGTCTAAGACGATCAAAGAATGGGGGGTGAGGTTGTTGAGGATGTTGGCGGTTTCGGTCATCTCCACCATAAAAGTACTTTGGCCTTTGCTTATTTCATCATGAGCGCCTATGCGGGTGAAGATTTTATCGACAATGCCGATTTGTGCGCTTTCGGCCGGGATGAAACTTCCGATCTGCGCCAGTATCACCAAAATAGCGGCCTGGCGGATATAAGTTGATTTTCCCGCCATGTTCGGCCCGGTAAGGATGATCAAATGATTCTCTTCGCAGTCTAAAAGCGT
>CAKKQA010000125.1 GCA_919901925.1 Omnitrophica bacterium GWA2_41_15
AAACGATTCCGTCCGGCGCCCCCGTTTCGGCTATGAACAATCTCGGCGCCCATCTCTCCGAACGCCGTTTCCTTTGGCGTTTTCCGATCGGAAGTGACCTTGCAGATTACATCGTCGTCGATCCGACTTTGCCCGGGAAGGACTTTGACCGGTCGCAGCTAACGGAGAAAGACTTTAAAGAATTATTAGATAGAATATTCTCAAACGATAATTTATCTATGATCTACCAATCACAAGATCTTTTGGTTTTAAAAAGAACATCTAATATTCTTGACACTGAATAAGATTGTGATATATCATCAACAGAGGTAACTTAACATCCTTGTTAAGGATAATCAATTGACTATGGATGCCGATACAGCACTAAGATTAGCGAAAAAACTCCAAATTAGCCGCGATTATGTCGTTCGCGAAGAATTTGAAGCCCTGCTTTTAAAAGAGATTTTTGAAAGCTCTTTTGGGTCAAGTCTAATTTTTAAAGGTGGAACAGCTCTACGATTGGCCTTCAATTCACCGCGATTTTCAGAAGATCTTGATTTTGACCAGATTAAAAAAATAAACAAAGAAAAATTTGAAAAGTTCATCGACAGTGTAAAAGTAAAATATCCGGAAATTGTTCGAATCGAGACGATGGATAAGTATTTTACATTGTTGGTGCTGATAAAAATTAAAGTTGAGTATCTCAATAAGGTCTTTTCCATAAAGTTGGAAATCTCCAAAAGACCGAATGATCTGAAAAAGAACAAAGATTACAGCGATAAAGTGATAAAAACCGAAGTTTCTCCCTTGACTGTTTTAGTACCGGTCGCCAGTTTAGAAATGATCTTAAGAGGTAAAGCAGATGCTCTAAAGAATCGAAAGGCGGCTCGTGATGTTTTTGATTATTGGTACATTAATCAGCTGCTAAAAAAGGAGATTAAAGTTGATTTTTCTAGTTTCGATAAAGTTTCGGTTAGGAGCGAACTGCATAAGTTACTGGCGAAGCCGTACTGGAAGTTGGTTGACTCATGGTTAGATTAAGATTGAACGATCCGGAATTAGTAAATAAACTGATGGATTTTAACAAGTCCTATTTTACCGTGGCCGATCTCCAGAAAATACTGGGGCTGGAAAAGGAAACGCTTTATGTCACACTCTCCCGGCTGACAAAGTCGGGTATCTTAAAAAGGCTTCGAAAGAATGTCTACAAGGCTTTTCCTGAAAATTGCGACGAAGAGAAAATAGCTAACGAGCTCTATTATCCTTCTTATCTTTCGTTCGAAAAAGCTCTTTCCAATTTCGGAATTTTATCCCAAATACCTCTCACTGTAACATTCGCGACAACCCGGCCATCGAATAAACTGAAGATTGCCAATACGGAGATTGAGTACAGCCATCTGAACCCCGATCTATTTTTTGGTTATGAATTGAAGGATGGGAAATACACCGCTGTGCCCGAAAAAGCCATTTTGGACCAGTTGTATATGGTCAGTAAAGGATTTAGAAGTATAAATATCGAGGAACTGGATTTGAGGGATATCAAAGAGGATAAAATCAACGAATACGCAAAAAGATTTCCTTCATACATAAAGCCTCTGGTTAATCAGGTTAAGAAATATATTGGCACAACGCCAGTGACAAACGAGAATAAGGAACGGATAAGGTGGGGAAAGTAAGATGAGGCCTTGGCAGAAATACTGGTTAGTGATATTAATATTTCTATCTCTCACCCACATTTTACGAGATATATTTCAGGATTTAGGGATTAGAAATTTTCTTTCAGTCAGTTTAGTTAAAGAACGCCCACTATCAGACTCCGCTCTTTACTGGAGCTTTTTTAATACTTACCTTTTTGCTGTTTCGGAAATATTTTTAGCCATTTACTGTATATTTGGAAAACGGTTCGGTAAAATGGGATACTTATCCATCATCCTTGCCGTAATACTTATTTTAGCGTGGATTTACTATTACTTCGTCTTATGACAACTACCAACTATTCACATAACATCGTTATGTGCATTATTGTGTCCCTCCGAGGAAATAGATCCCTCGGCTACGCCAAGTCTGACTTGGCTACGCTCGGGATGACGAGAAGGGGATTGGAATTACATATGAATGATCTTTATTAACGTGAGTTGTCTATACTTAATAGAAGTAACAAAGGAATGAAAATACTATTTATCACCTACGATTTTCCTTATCCTTTGACTTCCGGCGGGAAGATACGCGCCTTTCAGATGATCCGCTACTTGGCGAAGGCCCATGAAATCACGCTATTTTCCTATATTCGAACCCAACCGGTGGAAACGGCGATGGCTAAAGTCCGGCCATTTTGCCGGAAAATCGAATTATTCCCGCGGGGAAAAGCCTGGTCATTCAGGCATTTAATGACGGCCGGATCTTCGCTTCGGCCCGGCGCCATTGCCCATTATGTTAATCCGTCTTTTGAGAGATCCCTAGTTACTGAACTGACCCGGGAAAAATACGATGCCGTGCACTTTGAATCGTTCTACGCCTCACTCTATTTGCCCTTAGTTAAATCTCTGGGGGTCAAAACGGTTTTGGGCAACGAAAATGTTGAATATGAAGTTTATCAGCGTTTTATCGAAAATCTCCGGGGGATTAAACGCTACGCGTTGCTTCCATTATTGAAATACGATCTTTTTAAGATGCAACGGTTTGAGAAAGAACGCTGGCGGCAGGCGGATGTTAATCTGGCCGTTTCCGGCGAAGATGCAAAAATAATCTCGACCGCGGCCGCAAGCCCGGTTATCGTTGTCCCGAATGGCGTTGACACAGAGTCTTTCAGCTATTCGTTCCCGGAAATAAATAACCAAAACGATTTACTCTTTAT
>CAKKQA010000126.1 GCA_919901925.1 Omnitrophica bacterium GWA2_41_15
CCATTACCGAAAAGGCGCAGGCCAAAAAGGAAATTGCCGTTATGGGCATTGTGCTAATCAGCCCGCCGAGTTTAGTGATATCTTTAGTTTTAGTGTTTTGTTCGATTATACCCGCGCAAAGGAACAGTCCGGCCTTGGCAAGGCCATGCATAAGTATGAATAATAACGCCCCGGAAACTGCCAGGTTATTGCCAATGGCAAAACCTAAAAATATGAAGCCGATCTGGCTGATGGTGGAATACGCGATAAGCCTCTTTAAATCCGTTTCCCTCAATGCCGCGCCGCCGGAAACAATAGCGCTTATCCCTGCCATAACCGCTACGATCACATGCCAATTTAAAGGCAAGGCAAACGTGGCTAAAAAGAGCCGGGCAAAAACATAAACCCCGATTTTTACTAGTACTGCCGCATGGAGCAAAGCAGTAACCGGAGAAGGGGCAACGCCGGCGTCCGGAAGCCAGGTATGAAAAGGCAAAGTGGCGGATTTGGAGAAAATACCGACCAGAATTAATAGCACTATAATATCGCTAACCGGGTTAGCTTTCAGAGCTTCCTTTATTGCCGAAAGTTCGAATGAACCTGTAAGCTGGTAAATGCCAATAAAACCAATCAGCATAGCTAAAGCTCCGAAAACAGTCACCAAGAATGCCTTATCCGCTTTCAAAACATAAGCCTTTTCCCTAAAAAAGCCTATCAGGCGCCAGCTGGTGATGGCGGTAATTTCCCAGAATATATATAGGAGGATCAAATTACTGGAGAAAACCAAGCCCATCATCGCGCCCAAGAACAAAACCGCCATTGAATAATACTCATTCTGATATTGGTAGTGGCTGATGTAACTAAAAGAATAACATATAATTATGGCGCTGATCAAAGAAGAAACTATAGCCATAAACACAGCTAAGCCATCCGCGGCAAAGGTCAAGCTAAATCCCGGGGTAAATTGCATAGAAAGCGTGATCACCTTGCCAGAGGCAACAATAGGCACCATGGCTAATGAAGACCAAAGAGAAACAAGGATAGCGCCCAAAGCCAGTAGGTTCCTAAGCCGCAGGGAAACTTTCCCTACCAGAGGCAAAATAAAAGCTATGATCAACGGAACAAAAATCGCGCTTAAAAGCATATAAGTACCCCAAAATAGTTAGTAGGGGCACGGCACGCCGTGCCCCTACTATTGGTTACCCCAAAAGCTTAAAGCATAAGTTTAACAGAAATAATGAATTTGTCAAGCCATACTGGCCTTTTCCTTGG
>CAKKQA010000127.1 GCA_919901925.1 Omnitrophica bacterium GWA2_41_15
AAAGCGCGGGGTTCATGGAAATAATTCATCAAATGTCACAATGGCGTAACCGTCGGGAAATAGCCTCGCGGATAGTATATCTGCTGCACCCATAAATAATATCTCAAAAGCAGCACGACAGAAATACATAAGACTTTCTTATGTACCCCGGCTTCCACCAATACATAAGAAAGTCTTATGTATTTTTTTCAGCCCTACGCACTTCTCTTGTTGCCAAGGTGTCAATATATAATGTGTAAGCTAATATCCACAAAAAATTACTTGTGCAAATTTTCTCTCGGAGTAGAATCGTTGGCAGGAGTAGCCGGTTGCGGCAACTCACCTGCTTGCGTGCGGGGACACGCGCAAGCAGATGCGAAAAGCCCTGTGGGGCCCTAATTGGCCGGGACGTAAGTCCCGGTTTTGGTCTTTTTTGTGCGGAAACCTGGCGATAATCTTAAGGACAACGTTGTATAAAGGACAATATGGAAAGTCTTTACACTAGGGATTCAGGCGTTGGCCTGTCCTTTAAAATACATAAGACTTTCTTATGTATCCCGGCTTTCATTAATACATAAGAAAGTCTTATGTATTTTTTCTTATGTATTTTTTTAATACTTTAATACCGGCCGCCATCGCCAGTAAAAGTTGTTTTGCAGCGTGTAGTTTTAAGAGTTGTGGATAAGTGGTGCGAAAGCCGGATGTTTTTGACGCGGAAAATGTCAATAATGGCTTGTTTTATGGATTTTTGTCTTTTTCACAAAGTATAAGCAATTTGTATTATCGGGGGATGACTTATCACGTTCGCATTTGTGGTATAATTTAGCCTATAAATCGGATCGCTATGCAGTGCGGTACTTGTTGTAGTACAATGCAGAGCGTCCGCATTAAATTAGTGGAGGATAAATTAAAATTGCACACAACGTTTGTTTTTCTAGCGGAGAAAACCTTTGTGGTTATTTAATAACAGCGCGAAAATTTTTTCGCGCCAATCAATTATTATGTACAGTAAACAATCAGTTCATTTGAGAGCGGTCGCGGCGGCGATGACGATCATCGCCTTGGGAGTTGCAGGATTGGCCAACACGGCGATCGCCGCGTGGTCGTCCAACACCGCCGCCGAATATACGATCAATACGAGCGACAGGGTCAAAGCAAATGCCCAGTTTGCGCCCATCAGCATTCAGGCGGTAAACGTCGGCGCAGGAGGAGATACGCTCACGGACGTCGCGCTCACCATTACCGGCAATGCGGGTTTTGTCACCGGGGATCTCTCTACCTTGAACGGAAATGCCGACGGCACAAGCGGCATTCAATTTTATTTGGATAACGGCATCATCGGAACTTTTGAGGCGGGCACGGATGCGCAGTTTATCTTAAGTCCCGCGCCGACGTATACCGGAACGGGACCGTGGACAGTTACGCTGTACCCCAACGCAAGTCTTCCTTCTGGAA
>CAKKQA010000128.1 GCA_919901925.1 Omnitrophica bacterium GWA2_41_15
GCTTCACCCCAAGCGCGTTGCCAAAGGTGTAGTCTCGGGGGTGCGGGATTACGGAAATAAAATGGGCATTCCGACGGTAAACGGCGCGGTTTTGTTTGATGATGGTTATTTGGCTAATCCTTTGGTTTACTGCGGCACTGTGGGGATTATGCCTAAAGATAAATGTTTTAAGAAGGTTTCTCCCGGAGATTTAATCGTTGTCGCAGGCGGCAGGACCGGCAGAGACGGTATTCACGGAGCGACTTTTTCTTCCGGAGAGCTGACCCATGAATCCGAAGAATTATCAGGAGGAGCAGTTCAGATTGGTAATCCTATCACCGAGAAGAAAATATTAGACGTGCTTATGCAGGCAAGGGATAAAAATTTGTATTCGGCGATTACTGATTGCGGCGCCGGCGGGCTGTCCAGCGCCGTCGGAGAAATGGGCGAAGAAACAGGAGCTATAGTTTATCTGGATAAGGTTCCAATTAAATACCACGGCCTCTCTTACGCGGAAATCTGGATTTCCGAGGCGCAGGAGAGGATGGTTTTAGCTGTTTCGCCCAAAAATAAAGATGCTTTGCTTAAGATGTTTGCCGCGGAAAACGCGGAGGCGACAGTTATCGGCGAATTCACAAGTACTAAGCGGCTTGAACTTTTTTATCAGGGAAATAAAGTTTCGGATATTGAAATGAAGTTTCTCCACAGCGGCCAGCCGCGGATAACTAAAAAAGCGGTATGGAAAATACCGAAATATAAAGAGCCGGATTTTTCTTGCCCTAAAGATTTGACAGCTTCATTGAAAAAAATATTAAGCCATTATGATGTTGCTTCAAAAGAATGGATTATCCGTCAGTATGACCACGAAGTTCAGGGTGGCTTGGTGATAAAACCTTTAATCGGCATAGCCAATGATGGCCCGTCGGACGCGGCGATTGTCAAGCCGCGGCTGGATTCGAATAAAGCTGTTATCGTATCAAACGGAATAAATTTTAAATTCGGATTAATTGATCCTTACTGGATGGCTGCCAGCTGTATAGACGAAGCCTTGCGCCAGATAATCTCTGTCGGCGGCTCATTAAAAGAAGCCGCTTTGCTGGATAATTTTTGCTGGGGCAATCCCGATAAGCCTGACCGCCTAGGAGGATTGGTCCGCGCCGCCGAAGGTTGTTATTTCGCGGCAAAAGGTTTTGGCACGCCTTTTATTTCGGGAAAGGATTCGCTTTATAACGAATATTCCCTATACGGAAAATCAACAGCTATTCCCGGAGCGCTTTTGATTTCGGCAATCGCGGTTATGGATGACGCGCGTAAAGCGATTTCGATGGATGCCAAAGAAGCGGGGAACCTGATTTATGCCGTCGGGAATACGTATGACGAATTAGGCGGCTCGCATTATTTTGATACATTAGGCTTTATTGGAAACAGTTTGCCTGTTTTGCGGGTAAAGGAAGCTAAGACAGTAATGGAAAAATTATCTTTAGCTACAGCGAAAGGTTTAGTCAGGTCCTCGCATGATTGTTCCGAGGGTGGAATCGGCGTGTCCTTGGCGGAAATGGCTTTTGCCGGCGGGCTGGGGATGGAAATATTTTTGGCAGAAGTGCCATGTAAGGGTCAAGGGTTAAGGGTCAAGGGTCAAGGGCAAAGCAGCCAAAGAAATGATTTTGTGTTATTTTCGGAGTCGAATTCGAGGTTTGTGGTAGAGGTGGAAAAGAAAAAGCAAAATGATTTTGAGAAAGCCATGAAAGGCGTTGCCTTGGGTTTGATTGGATGCCTGTCTAAAGGAAAAGATTTTAAAGTGTATGGGTTGGACGGAAAAGTTTGCGTCCGCGCTGATATTTATGATTTGAAGGAGTCTTGGCAAAAGCCATTGAGATGGTAATCAGTAACGCGTTAGCGCGCAAGGATGATGCGTCATTGCGAGGAGCTTTTGTCAGAATGCGGCGACGAAGCAATCCCGTATTTAGAAACGAGATTGCTTCGTCACCTGATGCAAAGCGAGGGTTCCTCGCAATGACGATTTAGAGATTTCTTCGGTTTACTGATTGATTGCGATAATCAAAGGTGGGGTGAAAATGCGTAAGCGCGTAAGTAAAAAAGAAGATTTTACCAAAGAAGATCCTTGGCGGATATTCAGGATAGTATCGGAATTCGTCGAGGGATTTGAGGTGTTGTCGAAAGTCGGAAAAGCGGTTTCGATATTCGGTTCGGCGCGCACCCTGCCCGGAGATAAATATTACAAGCTGGCTGAAGAGATTGCTTTTCGGCTGGCAAAGAGCGGGTACGCGATAATCACCGGAAGCGGCGCCGGGCTTATGGAAGCGGCAAACAAGGGAGCAAGAAGGGCAAAAGGGCTTTCGGTAGGGTTGAATATTACGATTCCCAGTGAGCAGAAAGCCAATATTTATGTCGATACGCTGATTGATTTTCATTATTTCTTTGTCCGTAAGGTTATGTTTGTCAAATACGCCAAGGCATTTGTGATTTTGCCCGGCGGATTTGGCACGCTCGATGAGCTGTTTGAGGCCTTGACTTTAATCCAAACCGATAGGATTGGCGAATTTCCCGTCGCGCTGGTGGGCAGGGAATATTGGAAAGGGATGCTTGACTGGCTTCAAAATACTGTCGGGCAAAGAAAAAACATTTCACCGGAAGATTTAAAGATCTTTAAAGTTATCGACAGCCCGGCTGAAGTTGAGAAGTATATTAAGGACTTCTATAAGAAGAAGAAATAGAGGCATATTCTTGGTTTCATGAGCGTCACTAACTGTCATTGCGAGGAACCTTCGTTTGGCATATCAGTGACGAAGCAATCTCGTACTTAAAAGCGAGATTGCTTCGTCGCCAGTGTAAACAAAAGCTCCTCGCAATGACGAATAAACTATGGTTAAACCCAGAGTAATCGTCCTGCGCGCCGCGGGAACAAATTGCGATAAAGAAACAGCGTTTGCCTTTCAGGCATGCGGCGCTGAAACAGAATTGGTGCATATTAACCAGCTTAAGGATAAAAGCAAGAAATTATCCGATTATCAGATTTTGGCATTTCCCGGCGGGTTTAGTTATGGCGATGATATTGCTGCCGGGAAAATCCTGGCCAATGAGTTGAAATATAAACTTTCCGAAGATATAAAGAAGTTTATTTCTGACGGAAAACTTATCATCGGTATCTGTAATGGTTTTCAGGTGTTGGTAAAAAGCGGGCTATTGCCGGGAAATGCGCAATTAGAGCAAGAGGTAACATTAACGATCAATGACTCGGCTAAGTTTGAAGACCGTTGGACGTATTTAAAGGGTCAAGGGTTAAGTGGTAAGGGTCAAGGCAAGTGTGTATGGGCAAAGGGTTTACCTGAAATTATTTATCTTCCGGTGGCGCATGGGGAAGGCAAGTTTGTCGCGAAAGATAACGGAATTTTGGAAAGATTGAAGCAGAGCAACCAGATTGTTTTTCAGTATTGCGATCAAAGCGGAAAGCTTTCGGGATATCCTGATAATCCTAACGGCTCGCAGGAACATATCGCCGGTATCTGTGACGAGACCGGCAGGATTTTAGGGCTTATGCCGCATCCGGAACGCCACAGCTTTGGCTTGCAGCATCCCCGCTGGACAAAAGAAGGATTAAAAAAAGAAGGCGACGGCTTAGCGATTTTTAAAAACGGCGTAGAGTACGTAAAGAAAAATTTATAGAGGAGAAAATATGAGTGGAATTTTCGGCGTGGTTTCAAAAGAGAACTGCCATGAAGATTTATTTTACGGGACGGATTATCATTCTCACCTGGGCACGCAATTCGCGGGGTTGGCAGTTTGGAAAGGCGAGCTCGTGCGTAAAATTCATGACATAAGAGGCAGCCAGTTTAAAGCGAAGTTTTTCGAAGATTATCCTAAAATGAAAGCCAATAAAGGCATCGGGGTAATCAGCGCGAAAGACGAACAGCCGATAGTGGTGCATTCTAAGTTAGGGCCGTTTGCCATTGCCTGCGACGGGTTTATCGATAACGCCCATGAATTAGCTGATGAACTTTATAGAGACGGCCAGTCTTTTAGCGAGGTTACCGACGGAAGCGTCAACCTTCCGGAGTTGGCGGCAAAGCTGATTATCCGCGGTAAAGATATCGTTGATGGGATCGAGTACTTGTTTTCGCGGATAAAGGGTTCTTGTTCTTTGCTTTTGTTGAACAAAGATGGCATATACGCGGCACGCGACCGCTATGGTTATAGCGCCTTAGTTATAGGAGAAAAACAGGGTTCTTTAGCAGTGGCTTCCGAGAGCGCGTCTTTTTATAATCTTGGTTTCAGGGTCAAAAAATATATTCAACCTGGAGAGATTGTTTTTCTGGATGAGTCGCGGATGGATTCTAAACGCGCGGGAAAAGATTTTAACCAGGCCTGTTCTTTCCTCTGGATTTATACCGGTTTTCCGGCTTCTTCTTATGAAGGGATAAATGTTGAGATTGCCCGCGAAAAAAGCGGCGGTCTTTTAGCCAAGAATGACACTATAAAAGCGGATATGGTTTCCGGCATCCCTGATTCCGGCTCGGCGCACGCCATCGGTTACGCCATGCGTTCCGGTATCCCTTTGCGCAGGCCTTTGGTTAAATACACCCCCGGTTATGACCGCAGTTATACCCCGCCTTCTCAGGAAAAGCGGGATTTGATAGCCAGGATGAAATTGATACCGATTCCGGAAATAATAAATGGAAAAAAGATTGTGTTTTGCGATGATTCTATCGTCAGGGGCACACAGCTTAAAAATTATACTATCCACAAACTTTTGGAATGCGGCGCTAAAGAAATACATATGAGGATCGCCTGCCCTCCCCTGATGTTTCCTTGTAAGTTCAATTATTCTACGCGTACATTAGGCGAGCTGGCTGCCCGGCGGGCGATAAAGGCGCTGGAGAAAGAAGATATCGGCGATGTCAGCGCGTACATTAACGAAGATTCGGAAAAATATAAACAGATGGTCAGCTGGATTTCTAAGGATTTAGGAGTGACGACCTTAAAATACCAGAGGCTTGAAGATATGATTTCGGCTATCGGATTGCCCAAAGGAAAACTTTGCACATATTGCTGGACAGGCTGTGAGTGTCAAAAATAAGCTTCAATAATAAAGGAAGAGCGGGGAAAATATGGATTACGAAAAACGTGAATACTGCGGCTTGTTCGGCATTATCAATCACGCTCATGCCAGCTGGTTGACGTATCTTGGATTATATTCCCTGCAGCACCGCGGGCAGGAGGCATGCGGCATTGTCGTTAATAATAAAGGTTTGCTCACCGCGCATAAAGATATGGGTTTGGTTAGCGAGGTATTCAGCGAGCAGGTTTTAAGCGGGCTTAAAGGTTCTATGGCAATCGGACATGTGCGTTATTCGACTACCGGTTCAAGCGTGTTGAAAAACTCCCAGCCGCTTTTGATTGATTACGCCAAAGGCTCTGTATGTATCGCCCATAACGGAAATTTAGTTAATTCTTTAGAATTGAGGCGGAGTTTAGAGAAGAGCGGCTCCATTTTTCAGACGACCACGGATTCGGAAATTGTGATTCATCTTATGGCCCGGGCGAAATCTAAGGATATAGTGGCAAGTTTGATATACGCGTTAAAGAAAATAAAAGGGGCGTATTCTTTATTGTTGATGGATAATAATAGGCTTATCGGCCTGCGCGACCCTTTAGGGTTTCGGCCGCTTTGCCTGGGGAAACTTAAGAATTCATGGTGCCTTGCGTCGGAAACCTGCGCTTTTGATTTGATAGGCGCGAAATTTATCCGTGAAGTCGAGCCCGGAGAAATCGTAGTTATCAGCGAGGGCGGCTTAAAGTCGGTAAGGCCTAAAGAAATCCAGAGCGCGAAGCGCGCCCATTGCGCGTTTGAACATGTATATTTTTCCCGCCCGGATTCGCTTGTCTTCGGAGAAACCGTGCATTTAGTCAGGCGTAAGCTAGGCACGCAGCTGGCTAAAGAGCATCCTGTTGACGCGGATTTTGTGGTTCCTGTTCCGGATTCGGGTTTCTCGGCGGCATTAGGGTATTCGCAGGAATCCGCCATACCTTTGGAGATGGGGATTATCCGTAACCATTATGTCGGCAGGACATTTATTCAGCCGGCGCAGGATATGCGTGATATGGGGGTTAAGGTAAAATTTAATTTACTGAGGGAAGTCATTAAGGGAAAGCGTATTATAGTGGTTGATGATTCTATCGTGCGCGGCACGACTTCCAAAATCCGCGTGCGCAATTTGCGTAAGGCGGGAGTAAAGGAAATACATTTAAGGATATCCTGTCCGCCGCATCGTTTCCCCTGTTTTTTTGGCATAGATTTTCATAAGTCAAGCGAGCTAATCGCTAATAAATACGAGTCGCTGGATAAAATAAGGCAATATCTGGAAGTTGACAGCCTGGGCTATTTGAGTTTGGAAGGCATGCTGGGATGCTTGAAAAATGCGGCAAGCGATTATTGTACTGCCTGCTGGACGGGGAAATACCCGATTGCCGCGGGAAAGCGGCAAGGCAAGTTTTCCCTCGAGGAGCGTTGCTGCGGGCAGGGGGAGATCGCTATGTGTAAACAGAAATAGAGTTATTTATCGTCATTCAGACTGTGTCACATTAGATGTTGAAATTTTAAAGTGGATTCCCGCTTTCGCGGGAATGACAAAAACAATGATGTCATCCCTGCGAAAGCAGGGATCCAGAATTAAAGTGGAGTAATAAAAATTTATATTTTCTAAAATCCATAATTATGACACAGTCTGATTGCGAGTTGTAGTGACAGCATAGTGTGCTGTCACTACAAAGATTGGCGAGGGTTCCTCGCAATGGGCAGAAGTAAGGTAAAAATGAAAACTATAACCTACAAAAAATCAGGCGTTGATATTGATGAGGCAAACAGGTTTGTTGAGGCGATCAAGCCTTTGACACGCGGTATCGGCGGATTCGGCGGCTTGTTTAAATTTGACGCCAAGAAATATAAGGATCCGTATATCGTTTCTTCTACCGACGGCGTGGGGACGAAATTAAAAATAGCTTTTCTTACCGGAAAACATGATACCGTTGGTATTGACCTGGTGGGGATGAATGTTAACGATATACTTTGTGTTGGCGCAGAGCCTTTGTTTTTTCTGGATTATATCTCGACAGGAAAAATTGAGAAAAAAGTATTGGTTGATGTGGTAAAAGGCATCGCGGAAGGCTGCCGTCAGGCGGGCTGTTCCTTGATCGGAGGGGAGACAGCGGAGATGCCGGGGTTTTACGCGAGGGGCGAATATGACCTCGCGGGATTTTCTGTGGGGGCAGTTGATAAATCTGATGTTATTGACGGTTCAAAAATAAAATCCGGGGATGTTTTGGCCGGCATTGAATCAAGCGGGTTACATTCTAACGGATATTCTTTAGCGCGCAAGGTCTTCTCGGAGAAAGAACTTATAAAATATTCCGCAGAATTGCTTAAACCCACAAGAATTTATGTCAAGCCTATACAAAACTTAATGTTGGACGTCGGACGTCCAACATTGAAAGGAATCGCTCATATTACCGGCGGGGCGTTTTACGACAAAATCACGAGAATTATTCCGAAAGGATTGGGGATAAGAATTGATAAAAACAGCTGGCAAGTGCCTGATATTTTTAAGGTTATTCAAGAAACCGGCAATGTCCCGGACGAAGATATTTACCGCACTTTGAATATGGGTATAGGGATGGTTTTAGTTGTAGATAGAAATTCAGCGGATAACATAATCGCGAATTTAAAGCGGCAGGGTTTAAAGTCTTGGGTTATTGGAGAGGTTTTAAAAAGCAATAAAATGGTTCAGCTGGTGTAGGGATATGTACTGACCTCTGGGGTCTGCAAAGCAGACCCCAGAGGTCAGTAAACGGTAAAACATGAAAATACTAGTTATCGGTTCTGGCGGCAGGGAACACGCGATTGTCCGGAAGCTTAAAAACAGCCCGCAGCCTTGCGAAATTTATTGCGCCCCGGCAAACGGCGGAATTTCACAGGATGCCAAAGCGGTGGATATAAAGGCTGACGATATTAAAGGGCTTTTGGATTTTGCGGTTAAGGAAAAAATCAGCCTGACCATTGTCGGGCCTGAGGTGCCCTTGGCTTTGGGTATTGTCGATAAGTTTATGCGAAAAGGCTTAAATATATTTGGGCCGACGAAAGAGTTAGCCATGCTTGAGGCAAGCAAGGTTTATGCCAAACAAGCTATGCAGAGGTTTAAAATCCCGACTGCCGCTTTTGAGGTTTTTGATTCGCCTGATGAAGCTATTGATTTCATAAATCGCCCGTTATTGTTTACTTCGGGATTTCCTGTGGTGGTAAAAGCTGATGGCCTTGCCTCGGGAAAAGGCGTGGTTATCTGTAAGGATAAGCACGAGGCAAAAAAGGCAATCGAAGAAATGATGGTGAAGAAGATTTTTGGTAAGGCTGGCGAAAGAATTGTCATCGAAGAATGCCTAGAGGGGGAAGAGGCGTCGATATTAGTGGTTTCCGACGGAATAAATGTTGTTGGGCTTGCCTCCGCGCAAGACCATAAACGGGTTTTTGACCATGACAAAGGCTTAAATACCGGCGGAATGGGCGCTTATTCTCCGGCGCCTGTGGTTACGGATGAGCTTTACAAAATAATAATTGATAGGGTAATAAAACCGTTAATCAGCGGATTAGCGGCAGAAGGTAAATTTTATAAAGGCGTTTTATATGCCGGAATAATGGTTACCAAAGACGGCCCAAAAGTTTTGGAATTTAACGTTCGTTTTGGCGATCCGGAAACGCAGGTTATCCTGCCGCGTTTAAAGACAGACTTGATTGATTTATGTTTTGCTTCTATCGAGGATAAGATTGACGAGATAAAGTTAGAATGGGAAAATAAAAGCGCGGTTAGCGTGGTTTTAGCTTCTGGAGGATATCCGGGAGATTACAAGAAGGGTTTTGAAATCTCCGGATTAGAAGATGCTCTGCGCGCGGGCTCGCCGGATACGCATATTTTCCACGCGGGAACAAAAATGTCACAAGTAACAAGCGATGTAGGGGCGGACCTATGTGTCCGCCCACGAACATACATTACAGACGGAGGAAGGGTTTTAAATGTAGTAAGCCTGGGGAATAATATAAAGGAAGCAATCAGTAAAGTATACAAAGCCGCCGGTAAAATAAAATTTGAAGGCATGCATTACCGCAAAGATATCGGCCACAGGGCGCTGGGGCGTTGTCGTTAATCATAGGGCAGGGAAAGCCCTGCCCCTACGCGCGGATTATGGGGTAGGGGCGGCTCTTGTAGCCGCCCAAATAAAGGAGATATTAAAAAATGCCTAAGCCAAAAATCGCGATTATAATGGGAAGCCAGTCGGATCTTGAGACGGTAAACGAGGCAATCAATTTGCTTAAAGAGTTTAGGGTTGCTTATCAAGTGCGCGTACTTTCGGCGCACCGCACGCCTAAAGATGTGGCGAAATTTTCTGAAGCCGCGCGTAAGGGCGGGATAAAAGTGATCATAGCAGCCGCCGGGGGAGCCGCGGCATTGGCTGGAGTGATTGCCGCGCATACGACTTTACCGGTTATCGGGATTCCGATTGAGACCTCGAGCCTTAAAGGCATAGATTCTTTGCTGTCAACCGTTCAGATGCCCGCGGGTATTCCTGTGGCGTCGATGGCGATAGGCAAGGCCGGGGCAAAAAACGCCGGCTTATTCGCTTTGGAGATTTTGGCAACAGCGGATAAGAATATCGAGAAAAAACTCGCCGGTTATAAAAAAGAATTGGCGAGGAAGGTTAAGGAGATAAAGCTTAACGTTTAAAATGGTTTTTGTTGGCCTGTTTGCCAGTTAGCCGGTTTGCCGGTTAAAAGGCAAACCGGTAAACTGGCAAACTGGCAAACAGACATGCTCACTGAAATTTTAAAGATAGACCCGGAAAATCCTTCTTTTGATGTCATAAGAAAAGCCGCTGATTATATCAGCAGGGGAAAATTAGTGGTGATTCCGACGGAGACTGTTTACGGAATCGCCGCGGATGCCGCTAATGCCGCCGCTATAAACAGGCTTTATGAAGTAAAAAAGCGCCCTAAAAATAAACCTTTCGCGGTGTGTGTGTCTCGCAAGGAAGCAATAGAAGATTTAGCGCAAGATATTTCACCCTTGGCGTATAAATTGGCGGATAAGTTTTGGCCCGGGCCTTTGACTTTGGTATTAAAGTCAAAAAACAACGGGACTATTGGCTTAAGGATGCCTGATAACGCGGTTGCCTGGCAGATTATAGAAAACGCGGGTGTCCATGTGGTTTTGCCATCAGCAAACCTCTCGGGAAATAGGGCGCCTATTGAAGTTAAAGAAGTTTTGAAAGATTTAGACGGCTTGGTTGACCTCGCGGTGGACAGCGGCAAGACGAAATTAGGCGTTGAGTCGACGATTGTTGATGTTAGTTTAGCCGTCGTCAAGATTTTGCGCGCGGGCGCGATAAAAAGCGAAGAGATTGAAAGAATCGTCAAGCTAAAACGCGTGCTTTTTGTCTGTACGGGAAATTCCTGCCGCTCGGTAATGGCGCAGGGGCTCTTGGAAAAGGCGCTTAAGGAAAAAAAGAAGCCTGATGTAGAAGTCATGTCAGCAGGGATAAGCGTGCCTTTTGGGATGGGGCCGACACAGGAAACCTTAAACCTGCTTTCTAAGGAAGGCGTTGATATGACCGGATACAGGTCAAGGGCGGTAAACGCGTTAATGCTTAAATCTACAGATTTAATTTTGGTTATGGAGGATGTCCACGAAAAACGCGTTTTGGATATCGCGCCTGTTGTAAAAAATCGGGTGTATCTGGTTAAAGAATTTGCTAAAATATCAGCAGACGACTTGAATATTCCTGACCCCATAGGCCAGGGCGGGGATTATTATAGTAAGACGTTTTATATGATAAAACAGGCAGTTGATAAAATCGCGGAAATTGTGTAGGGGCGAACCTATGTGTTCGCCCTCCATAGCGCAAGGGCAGACACATAGGCCTGCCCCTACGCGAGGAGAACGAATTTATGCATAAGATAATTATTGGTTCCGATCACGGTGGTTTTGCCTTGAAAGAAAAAATTAAGAACCTTCTGGCTAAAAACGGATACCAAGTTAAAGACGCCGGATGTTTTAGCGAAGAGTCTTGCGATTATCCGGAATTCGCCTATGGCGTTGCTAAGGGTGTATCCGACGGAAAATTCCCCAAAGGTATTCTTATATGTAAAAGCGGCATTGGTAATTCTATTGCCGCTAATAAGCTCCCGAAGGTGAGGGCGGCTTTGTGCTATAACGTGAAAGCGGCGCAATTGTCCCGCCGGCACAATGACGCTAATGTGCTTGTGTTGGGTTCGTTGTTTGTTAGCGAAAAGCTGGCCAAGGAAATCGTAGGGGTGTGGTTAAAAGAAGAATTCGAAGGCGGAAGGCATTTACGCAGGATAAGGCAAATAAAGAAAATAGAAAATGGAGAATGGAAAATATAAAGAGAAAGTCAGCTATTGTAGTGACAGCACAGTGTGCTGTCACTACAGAGAAGGATAAATTTTGACTGATAGGAGTTTATAAATGGACCATCTAAAAAAAACCGATCCAGCGATATACAATGTTATTAAAAAAGAAATCAAGCGGCAGGAAGAAAACCTTGAGTTGATCGCTTAGGAGAATTTTACCTCGTTAGCTGTCTTAGAAGCGCAAGGCTCTGTTTTAACAAATAAATACGCTGAAGGGTATCCCCATAAAAGGTGGTATGGCGGATGTGAGAATGTCGACGTGGCAGAGGGTTTGGCTATTGAGCGGGCTAAAGAGTTGTTTTCCGCCGAGCACGTCAATGTCCAGGCGCATTCCGGAACACAGGCGAATATGGCGGTGTATTTTGCCTGTTTGAATCTCGGCGATACCATAATGGCGTTAGACCTTGCCTGTGGCGGCCACTTAAGCCACGGCCATCCCCATAGTTTCTCCGGGAAGTTTTTCAGAGTAATTCCTTATGGGGTAAACTCCGATACTGAAGAGATTGATTATGACCAGATTTTGACTTTGGCTAAAGAGCACCGGCCGCGTTTGATTTTGGCCGGGGCATCGGCATATCCTCGAATAATTGATTTTAAAAAATTTCGCGATATCTGTGATAGGGTGGGGGCGTATTTGTTCGTCGATATGGCGCATATCGCGGGCCTTGTTGCCGCTGGCGTCCATCCGTCGCCTGTGCCTTACGCGGAATTTGTCAGCTCCACGACACATAAGACAATGCGCGGGCCCCGGGGAGGATTTGTTATCTGTAAGCATGATTTCGCGCGCAAACTTGACTTAGAGGTTTTTCCGGGAATGCAGGGCGGCCCGCTTGAGCACGTTATCGCGGCCAAGGCAGTGGCATTTAAAGAGGCGATGAGTATAAAGTTTAAGAAAGACCAGAAACAAACCGTTGCCAATGCCAAGGTTTTCGCGAAAGCAATAGAAGATAAGGGCTACCGGATAATTTCCGGCGGCACAGATAACCATTTATTTTTAGTGGATTTAAACAGAAAGGCAATAACAGGAAAAGAAGCGCAGGAGAAACTAGATAGAGCGGGGATCACCGTTAATAAAAACCTTATTCCTTTCGACGATAAATCACCGGCCCTGACCAGCGGCATAAGGATTGGCACCCCCGCGGTTACCACTCGCGGAATGAAAGAAAAGGAAATGCGGTTGATCGCGGAACTGATAGACAGGGTATTGACCGCAACGCAGGAAAAAATATATTCTGAAGTAAAAAAAGAAGTCCTGCGGCTGACGAAAAAGTTTCCGCTCTATCCGGAGTTAAAAGGGTTTTAACGGTAATGTTTTTTAACGTCATTGCGAGGAACCTTTGTTTGACATGTCAGTGACGAAGCAATCTCGTTTTTTCCGCCTACGTGCTTCGCACTACGGCGGATCCGCCGTAGCAAGAATTGCGGAGGCGGAAAAGCGAGATTGCTTCGTCGCCAGTATAAACAATAGCTCCTCGCAATGACGGAAATAATGATGATATTGAGGTGTTATAATTATGAAAAGATCAAAAGTAAAAGATGCCCGTCCTAGCTGGGATGAATATTTTTTACAGATTGCCAAAGTTGTCGCTACTCGTTCGACATGCCTGCGCCGCAGTGTCGGAGCGCTGATTGTCAATGATAGAAGGATTCTGGCTACCGGATATAACGGCACGCCTAAAGGAATTAAACATTGCGCGATTGTCGGCTGTTTAAGGGAGAAGTTGAAGGTTCCGTCCGGAGAACGCCATGAACTCTGCCGGGGGTTACACGCGGAACACAATGCCATCATCCAGTCCGCGCTATACGGGATTTCAGTTAAGGACAGCGTTATGTATCTGACTAATCACCCCTGCATTATTTGCGCCAAGATGATCATTAACGCGGGAATAAAAGAAGTGATTATTTCCGATACCTATCCGGATAAATTAGCGCAAGAACTACTGGCCGAGGCTGGAGTAAGGGTGAGGATTGTTAAATGTAGGGGCGAACAATGTTCGCCCCCTACACGATAGGGGACAGAAATATGAAATGCCCATATTGTGGCTACAAAGAAGACAAGGTTATTGATTCCCGGGAAAGCTCGGAAGGCCACTCTATCCGTCGCAGGCGGGAATGCCTGAAGTGCGAGAAGAGGTTTACCACTTACGAATACATAGAGCAAATTCCTCTCTTGGTTGTTAAGAAAGACGGAAAACGGGAATCTTTTGACCACAACAAAATATTATCAGGGATTGTTAAGGCTTGTGAGAAAAGGCCGGTAAGCATGCAGAAGATGGAGGAAGTGGTTTCATCTATCGAGCGCATCGTGATGCGTAAATACGAGAAGGAAATTTCCTCTAGCGTGATAGGCGAAATCGTGATGGAAAAGCTGGCAGGAATCGATGATGTCGCTTATGTGCGTTTTGCTTCAGTGTACAGGCAGTTTAAAGACGTCAACCAATTTATGGGCGAGCTGAAAGATATTTTAGACAAAGGGCGTAAGCCGCAGCCAGTAAAACCAAAAAGAAGAAAGAAATAATATGATAGAAATGGAATTAAGCAAAATAATCATAGATGAAAAACGCCACGACCAGGTGGTTGTGCTGAAGGAAAAAAACGGCACAAGGATCCTGCCGATTGTTGTTGGTTTTTTAGAGGCCTCCAGCATAAAGATGAAGGTTGCCGGAGTTAAGCCGCCGAGGCCGTTGACCCACGATCTTTTATCGAGTGTTATCGCGAGTTTCGGCGGGGTTATCAATCAAATAATAATCGACAGATTAGAAGACCATACTTTTCACGCGAAGCTCGTGCTTAGGGCAGCAAACGGTGAAAATAAGATTGTCGATGCCCGGCCTTCTGATTGTATCGCTTTGGCCGTGCGGGTGAAAGCCCCGATATTCGTCGAGGAAGAAGTCCTAAAGCAATCTGTTGAAATGAACAATGAAAAATAGGTTCTATGCCCACACAAACCATTCTTAAAGGCCTCAAAGATAATCTTTACCTTGATCTAATCACCGGCGCGTTTAAAAAATATCCCCAAGAAATATACCTCGTCGGCGGAGCACTGCGCGATTTATTCCTGAAAAGAAAAAAAGCTTATTTTGACTTTGATTTTGCCGTCAGCCGCGGCGCCATAAAAATAAGCCATAGAATAGCTTGTGAGCTTAAATCCGGTTTTGTGGTTTTGGATAAAGAGCACGGCTCGACGCGCATAGTATATAGGAATAAAAATCTTTCCTGCAATTTTGATTTTACTGATTTCCGCGGCAAGGATATTAACGAAGACCTTCTGCATAGAGATTTTACTGTTAACAGCATGGCAGTTGATTTAAGGAAGATTAAACAAGCAAAAGATTTAAATGAGATATTGTTAGACCCTTACGGGGCGCGGAAAGATATTAAACTGAAGAAAATCCGGATGGTTTCACGCTATAGCATACCGGAGGACCCGGTAAGGATTATGCGCGCCTTTAGCCTAAGCGCGCAGTTAGGCTTTAAAATTGGGCCTAACACATTCAAGGAAATCAAAAAGTATAAAAGTAAAATTTCTTCCTGCGCTTTTGAGCGGATTACAGAGGAGCTTTTTAAGATTATGGATTCGCAAAACGGATTTAAGGCGTTGCGCGAAATGGACTCTTTAAAGATTTTGGATGAGATACTTCCTGAGATCAAGCCGATGCGCGGGGTTAATCAGGGGCCGTATCATCATTTAGACGTCTATAAACATTCCTTACAGACAACGTTAGAAATAGAAAATTTATTTTCGCAGTTAAGCAATAAGAAAGAAATTCAAGGTTATCTTAATTCGTTTATTTCTGGGACGCGCACACGGCGAGCCCTTCTTAAGATGGCGGCATTTTTGCATGATATAGGGAAACCACGCGCTCGGCACCTTTATAAGGGAAAAATTCAATTCCACGGCCATGAACGGGTTGGCAGGGATATGTTGAAGGATATAGCTTTGCGCCTTCGGATTTCTAATGATGAGAAAGAAGCATTATCGCGGATAATCTTCTGGCACCTTCGGCCTGGCTATTTGGCAGACATAGAAAAGTTAAGTACGCGGGCGGTGTTTCGTTTTTTTCGGGATGCCAAAGACGAAGCAGTGGCAATAGTTTTGCTTTCTATCGCCGACCAACGTTCCACGCGCGGTCCGTTAACCCGGGGAGAAAATCGCAAACATCACGAACAAGTTTGCTTAGGGTTGGCCAAAGAATATTTCCGCCGGAAAAGAGAAAAAAAACTGCCAAAATTAATAAATGGGCACGAGTTAATGAAGGTTTTAAAACTGGAATCAGGCCCTTTGATCGGAAAAATTTTGCTTGAAATCGAAGAGGCGCAGGCTGCCGGAGAGATAAAGACAAAGGCGCAGGCATTAGGGTTGGCAAGGGATATGGCAAGGAAGGAGAAAAAGTAAATATGAAAGCATTTTGGGTTGGTTTATTGTTTATCGCCGCTGTTTTTGTATTCGTAGGCATGTGGTTTTTACTTTTTCCGATTATTTTAGTGTTGGGTATACTTTTACGGCTGGCAGTTGGAGCGGCATTTGTCATACTATCCGTGTGGTTGTTGGGTAAGTTTATTTTGTTTGTCTGGGGTAAGTTGAAAAAATAGGAACGGGTTCGATAAATCGAACCCCTACAGATATGCAGCGGCATACCTGTAGGGGCGCCATTTATGGCGCCCGAAAAGAAATAGCCGTTGCGCAGCGTGCGAATTATGAAAATAAAAAATACCGAAATAAAAATCGTTCAGGGCGATATTACTGAAATTAAGGCTGACGCGATTGTCAATGCCGCTAATAACCAGCTTTCGATGGGTGGCGGCGTTGCCGGTGCTATTAGGAGAAAAGGCGGCAAGGTAATTGAGGAAGAGGCGGTTAAAAAAGGCCCGATAAAAATCGGCGAGGCAGTATCAACTAAAGCCGGAACGCTATCGGCAAAATATGTGATTCATGCCGCGACTATGGGATTAGACCATAAGACCGACGAGAACAAAATCCGCGTGTCATGCGCCAGCGCCCTTAAGGAAGCCAAAAAGCTTGGAGTCTCATCTGTGGTCTTTCCTGCTTTAGGATGCGGGGTAGGGCATTTTCCGGAAGCCGGCGCGGCAAAAATCATGGCGCAAGAGATATATAGGCACATAAGGGAAGATGCCACTTCATTAAAAGAAATCATAATCTGTCTTTACGATAAAAACGCTTGCGATATATTTCAGAAGAATGTTTTGGGCTATTTGGAACATATTGTAAATGTCCTGCAATGGGGCCCGTTTGTGACGGTGGATATAATTATAGAATTTGAAGGGGGGATTGTCCTGATTGAGCGCTCTAACCCGCCTTATGGATGGGCAATACCCGGAGGGTTTCTTGATTATAACGAAAGCGTTGAGGATTGCGCGGCAAGAGAGGCGAAGGAAGAGACTTCTTTGGATGTCTATGATTTAAAACAGATGCACACATATTCTAAACCCGGCAGGGATCCGCGTTTTCAGACTGTTACTGTTGTGTTTACGGCTAAAGCGAAAGGAATAGCGAAGGCCGCTGACGACGCTGCTAACTTGAAAGTTTTCAAGCCGGAAGAAGCTGTAAAGCTGAATTTAGCTTTTGATCATAAAGAGATAATAAAGAATTATATACAATTAGAGGAGCATTAAACGAACGGGTTCGATAAATCGAACCCCTACAGGCATACAGCGGCATACCAGTAGGGGCGCGATTTATCGCGCCCGAAGCAATTGACAGCATATCTGTAGGGGCGCCATTTATGGCGCCCGTAAAAAAGTCGGTAAATATGCCTAAGAAATCTTTGTGGTTAGTTATCGCTTTGTTTTTAATTATCGGCAATTCCTACGCGGATAAGGTCTACCTTAAAAACGGCTTCAAAATAGAATGCATCGTCAGGAATCAGAATGAAGAAAGTGTCGAAATGGAAGTTGGCGGCGGCTCAATGCGTTTTCCCGCTGATCAGGTGGAGTCGGTAGAAACCTCCACGCCGATCGAACAGGCACTATTGCGCAAGAAATGGGAAAGAGAGGCATTGGCCCAGAAAAAGGGCAAGAAAGAAGAAGTAAAATCAGAAGGAAAAACAGAAATCAAGACGGTTAAAATAGATACTTCAAGCGGCCATGTGACAGTGGACGCTATTCTTAACGGCAAGGTTACTGCCAAGCTTTTATTGGACACCGGAGCGACGCTTATAGTTTTGTCTAATAATGTCGCTGAAAGCCTGAAGATTGATACTAAAAAGCTGACGAAGATTGTCGAATTGGAATTAGCCGATGGCCGTAAAATTAATACGAAGTTTACCACGCTTGATTCTGTGAGCGTTCAGGGAGTTATAGCAAAGGATATTGATGCGGCCATTCTTCCCGTGGGGGCGGAAAAACTTAACGTTAAAGACGGTGTTCTGGGAATGTCTTTTTTAAAGAGGTTTAGTTTTAAGGTGGATTACAAAAACAACAAATTGATACTGGAGAAGTCGAGTTAAGTTTAGATTCTTTGCGCGTCATTGCGAGGAACTCGCAATGACGATAGTAGGTTACTCTTAAAATTCGGAGGAGAAAATGCTGCGATTTTTAACCGCGGGTGAATCTCACGGCAGGGCTTTGATGGCAATATTAGAAGGCATGCCGGCAGGCTTAAAAGTTAATAAAGAGGAAATAGATTTTGAACTCTTCCGCCGGCAGTCAGGGTATGGACGGGGCGCAAGAATGGGGATTGAGAAAGATAGGGCGCAGATAATCTCCGGACTGCACAAAGGCTTGACTATTGCCAGCCCCATAGGGATTTTGATTGAAAACAAAGATTCCAGCATAGACAGTCAGCCGCCGGTTTATAATCCCCGGCCGGCTCACGCGGATTTACCCGGCGCGTTAAAATACGGGTTTAGCGATTGCCGCGATGTTTTGGAAAGGGCGTCGGCGCGGGAGACAGCGGTGAGAGTCGCGATAGGCGCTCTCTGCAAAATATTCTTGAAAGAATTTAATGTCCGGATTACCTCAAAAACATTGTCCGTAGGCGGTGCGTCCGGAAAAGAGGCAATAATTAAAGCTGTCGACGAGGCAATCCGTAAAAAAGATACTTTAGGCGGGATATTTGAGGTAACAATTGAAGGCGTGCCCGCTGGTTTAGGCAGTTATGTCCAAGGCGACAGGCGTCTAAACGCGCGTTTAGCTTGCGGGATTATGTCAATACCGGCAATCAAGGGCGTAGAGTTTGGTTTGGGATTCGGATATGCCGCCAAATCCGGGGCAAAGGTTAATGACGCGATTTATTTTTCCAAAGACAAAGGATATTTTCGTAAGTCCAATAACGCCGGCGGTATTGAAGGCGGCATGTCTAACGGGAGTCCGATAATTATTCGTTGCTGTATGAAACCAATAGCGACATTAGGCAAGCCGCTTGCGTCAGTCGATATGAATACAAAGAAACCAGTTGTGGGCTCTGTTCAGCGCGCGGATATAGCCGCGGTTGAGGCAGCCGGTGTAGTCGCGGAGGCGGTTTGCGCTTTCCAGATTGCCGATAGTTTCCTGGAGAAATTCGGCGGTGACGCTGTAAAGGACATAAAGCAGGCATTTAGTGCTTACCTTAAAAGAATTAATAGATAAGTGCCTTTCCAAAGATAAAACAGCTTGGCAGGAGTTTGTCGTGAGGTTTAAAACTCTCGTTGAGAACTCCGTCCGCCACAGGCTTTGCCGCCATAATTTCCCTTACACATTAGAAGATATCAAAGATATAACCCAGGCAGTATTTTTGGATATTTGGGAATTCAATAAACTATCCATGATTAGGGAAGATGACAAAATTCAAGGGTGGATAGCGATTGTCGCCCAGAATTCGGCGGTGGATTTTATCCGCAGTTCTAAAAGGTTCCTGCGCCAGGAGCCGATTACCGACGAGAATAATGAAATTTTAGAGCGCAATGCTGTTTCCTATAATGATCCGTTTAAGGAATTAGCCAATAATGAAATCGGAGATGTTATAGGCCGGATAATGGATAGCTTGCCTGTCAGGGATAGGCTGGTTATGAAACTAAGATTGCTGCACGATTTAAGCAATTCAGAAATAGCAAAAATGACAGGCATGCCAATAAACACCGTGTCTATAGTTATCTGGCGAAGCCTTGCTAAAATGAAAAGCGTACTTAAGAAGAAGGGATTTGGGCGTCCTCAATGAAACTCCGGGGTTGGGCTCGTTTTGAAACCTCCGCAGACTGGGTCAAATGGAGCATTTTTGAAGGCTTGAAATTTTT
>CAKKQA010000129.1 GCA_919901925.1 Omnitrophica bacterium GWA2_41_15
CTCTTTGCTTTTTATACGCGCCTTTACTCCACAAGGCGCAGGGCATTGAGATACAATTTCTCGCATACCCTTAACCCTGGTTTTCCCGCAGCGCGGGACACCATTATACAAAACTGCTAAACAATCAGGATATACCGAATAAAAAAGCTGGCGGCATAATCCTTTAGGCGCCGCGGCAAAAGGCTTATACAGCGCGCCTTTTACTTTATGGTATTTGCATTTAGTAATAATATCCGCTACCTTAATGTTAAAATTGAAATCTTCTATACAATATTCACATTCCATATTATCCCGAAATTTGCACTAAACCATTTAATATTACCGCAGTTTATTGTTTATCAATAAACAACCCTTTTGCACTTTTGATAAAAAGATGTTGTGCAAATTTCAGGATTACCCCGACAAGCGTGCTTAAATCTCTTCAAGATTTAAGCAGTCGGCCCTTCGGGCAAATTTTGCTATTTGTTAACTATTACAAAATTTGGGATTAAAGCGCGAAGTTAAAAATGGCGTTAGACAACGCCTTAGGGTTTAATCCGATTATAACACTCTGTTCTATAGTCCCTAATTCCTTACAGGCCACACAATCCAAATCCCCTAAATAATCCCAGGCCTTTTGAAAACCCACTTCATAAATATTCTTTCCATAACCCCATTTTTTGGTACAGGGATAAACATCGCCATTAGAGTTAATAAAACACTGATTTCTACCTAACTTACAAGGGTAATAACTCTTTTTAGGGACTATCGGCAGATCTTTCTTGAAAATAGTAGTCTGTAGCGGCAGCGGCCATTTCGCCACATAATCCACAGCCACGTCGGAACTTACAATCGGCAGGCCTTCTTTTTTTAACCGGCGATAACTTTTATAAAAATCCAACAATTCTTTTTCTGACAAAAGAAAATCCGGGTCTAATTTCTCTATTCCCGGCAGGCCATTTTCGGAATAATTCATTTTTAACCCGTGTTTATTGCAGAAATCCGCCAGAAACTTCAGGGAATCCGCCTGCATGGTCCTGCGGCAGAGAGTCGCGTGCACCCTTGCCTTAATGCCATTTTTCACCGCGCATTCTATTCCTTCGATGATCCTTTCAAAACTCCCTTCCCCGCGGCTCTTGTCATTGGCTTCTTTATTACCGTCGAGGCTTATACAGACATGGTCAATCTTTTTTAATGCCTGTATTTTATTTTTTACGAAATATCCATTGGTAGTTATATCCATAAAGATGCCTTTTGCGCGCATATACTCCACCAACTCTCCTATATCATTACGCATCAAAGGTTCGCCGCCTAAAATTCCTACCCAACGGCACCCAGCATCATATATCTGGTCAACAATATCTTTCAAATCCTTCAAGGCTGGCTCACGGATTCCTTGAGAATTAATAGTATCCTTGGCATAACAATAGAAACAATTCAGGTTGCAATATTTAGTGACAAGAAGGCTAACCCGCACAGGGATTCTTTTCCCGGTTAATTTATGCTTTATAAGCCCGGCGATTGCTTTCCTGCCGTTATATAGGATTTTAAAATTATCGCGCATAGTTAAAATTTATTAAACTCAACATCGTCATTGCGAGGAACCCTCGCCTGACATATCAGTGACGAAGCAATCCCTCCTTTAGAAACAAGATTGCTTCGCCCGCCATTGTAACAGTGGCGGGCTCGCAATGACG
>CAKKQA010000130.1 GCA_919901925.1 Omnitrophica bacterium GWA2_41_15
GCCTTCTTTAGCGATAAACCGGATAAATTTATCTATCACCTGCTCGTTGAAAAATTCTTCTTTGCATTCATCACAGGCTAAGGCCGGCACCGGCACTCCCCAAAACCTCTGTCTGGAAAGGCACCAGTCAGGCCGCGACTGGACCATTGCCGCAATGCGCTCTCTGCCGGCCGCAGGGACCCAATGCACCTGGTCGTTTATCGCGCGCTGTATTTTATCGCGCAAACCGTTATGGTCGATAATTAAAAACCACTGTTTGGTCGCCCGGAAAATAATAGGATTTTTACAGCGCCAGCAGTGCGGGTATGAATGCGTAATCCTTGCTTCCACAAGCAAGGCGCCCAATGCGCCAAGCTTATCAATAATCGCCTTATCGGCGTCATAGACATTCAAACCGCAGAACTCTTTAGCGCTAGAATCAAATTTACCCGCCATATCTACCGGCATGATGATTTCCAGGTTATATTTCAGGCCGGTCTGATAATCTTCGCTGCCGTGGCCGGGGGCAGTATGCACCAGCCCGCTGCCCTCCTCTTTTGAAACATAATCCGCAAGGACTACGCGGCCTTTTCTTAATCCGAAGGGGTGGTCGTAGGCCAAGCCTTCCAGGGTTTTACCGTCGACCTCCCTGATCAATTCATATTTTTCTATCCCTGCCCTGGATAAAACATTTTGCAGCAACAAAGAGGCAATGATCAAATTCCCCTTATCGGTCTTGACATAGGAATAAGCAAGTTCGGGATGTACCGCCACCGCCACATTGGCGATTAACGTCCAGGGGGTGGTTGTCCAGATCACCAGATGCGTATCTTTTAAAAAATCGCCGCGGTCATCAAGCTTAAACTTTACAAATATTGAAGGCGATGCGTGATTCTCATATTCGACTTCGGCTTCGGCAAGGGCGGTCTCGCATTTAAAACACCAGTTAACCGGCTTTAACCCCCTTCTAATATAGCCCTTTTTGAATAATACGTTAAATGAACTGACGATCGCCTCTTCGTATTAATGGCTTAAGGTCAGATATGGATTATCCCAATCGCCGAATACGCCCAGGCGTTTAAACTGTTCCCGCTGGCTGGAGACATATCTCATGGCATACTCATAAGCCTTTGATCTGAAATCAATCCGGGAAATCTGGTGTTTAGAGATCTTAAGCTCTTTGAACAGCTGATGCTCAATAGGCAGGCCGTGGCAATCCCAACCCGGGACATAAGCAGAATCAAAACCCTGCATGGTTTTATATTTTACTACGATATCCTTGAGAGTCTTATTTAAGGCATGCCCGATATGGATGTCGCCGTTGGCATAAGGAGGGCCGTCGTGCAGGACATATTTAGGACCGCCCTGCGACTTCCTGCGGATAAGCTGATAGATACCCTTTTCCTGCCACTCTTTTAAAAAAAGCGGCTCCCGCTTAGGCAGGTCTGCCTTCATCGGAAAAACAGTCTTGGGTAAATTAAGCGTATCTTTATAGTCCATGGCTTCAGCTATCAGCTATCAGCCTTCGGCCATCAGCTGAAAGCTGAAAGCTGAAGACTGAAAGCTGAAGGTTTAAATGTATTTTCCTATAATAAGCTTCAGATCTCTTTTAGTCTTTTGCGGGATAAGTTTCCTGTCGGTAATAATGGCATACTTTAGCGCGTCTTTACAAGAACAACTTCTTTCTTCGGGAAGATTCTTGATCGCCGCACCGATAATTTTCTTGGCATTGCCGATATTACTCTGCAGATTGCTAATGATCATCTCAATGGTCACGCTTTCATGATGCGAGTGCCAGCAGTCATAATCAGTCACTGCTGCCAAAGTCGCATAGCACATTTCTGCCTCGCGGGCCAGTTTTGCTTCAGCAAAATTAGTCATCCCGATCACATCCATGCCCCAGCTGCGGTATAAATTCGACTCTGCCAAGGTAGAGAATGCCGGGCCTTCCATGTTGATGTAAGTCCCGCCGTTGTGCACGGGTAAATTAAGCCCATCGGCAGTTTTATACAGGGCATCGCTAAGCTCCCTGCAAACCGGATGCGCAAATTCAATATGGGCTACTATCCCGTCGGTAAAAAAACTCGTATCCCGGGCGTAATTAGTCCTGTCTACAAACTGGTCTACCACCACAAAATCAAGCGGCTTTAATCCCTCCTTTAAACTGCCGCAGGCAGCTACTGAGATTATCCTGTCTACGCCCAGCTTCTTCATTGCGAAAATATTGGCGCGATAGTTAATATGGCTGGGCGAAATCCTGTGGCCAATATTATGCCGAGGGACAAAAACTACCTCTCGCCCCTCCAATACCCCGGTTACAAATGCACCTGAGGTCTTGCCAAAAGGAGTAGCCACAGCAATCTTTTTAATCTTTTTTATTCCCTCAATTTGGTATAAACCACTTCCTCCGATGATACCAATCCTCCCCATAGATTCACTCCTTATTAAAAAGGTTAAGGTTTAAGCTTAAGTTGATGTCTCTTGGATAATTCTTTAGCGCGTCTTAAAGCTGCTTTGACGGCCTTGGGTAGATTCCTAATGTTATGTTTTAAAACTTTTAACCCTGCTTCGGTAGTACCACCTTTAGATGCAACCCGTTTTTTAAGTTCCTCGGGAGGCAGGCCACTTTTCTCCAGCAAAGAATCACATGCGTTACCGGTACCAATGGACAAAAATCTTGCCTTTGGATGGCTAAAACCAACATCTTCTGCAGCAGCAGTCAAATAAGAAATAAACTGTTTCTTAAACAAATTACGGTTACTCTTGTATTGCTTCGGATCATCTTCGATCAAATAATAATAATATCCTGGTCCACTTCCGGAAATCGCCGTTACTGCATTCATCATTATTTCTTTCACGACCAAAGTCTTCCCTAAATTCTTAAACAGTTTTTCAGTAAACTCTAAATCTTTTTCTTTTGCATATTCACCTTTACAAATACACGACATTCCTTCACCGATTACTGCGGGCAGATTCGGCATAACCCTTATAACCCTGACCGTGCCTAAGCATTCTTCAATATACCTTGTGGGAATACCGGCGGCAATGGAAATAATCAGCTTATCTTTAATAGCGCCCTTGATACTACGCCGCTCGCAATCTCCACCCTTAAGGGCGGAGATAAGGGCGGCTTTAGTATTCCGCCCTTGGGTACCCCGGGCTTTAGCCCGGGTGGGCTTCATTTCCTTCAGAACATCCCGGAAATCCTGCGGCTTAACGGCTAATATTATAGTATCAACCTTATTCGCTAAATCCGCCAAGCTCACGGAAATTTTAATACCTGATAAATTTTTAGTCTTATCCTTGTCTTTATCAAATACAAAGACTTGATATTTATCTTTTATGCCTTCGGCAATCGCCGAGCCCATATTGCCAAAACCTATAATGCCTATAGTTTTTTTCATATCTATCCTTCAAATATCGCTCTCCCTAATCTAAGCATATTTGCGCCCTCTTCAACCGCAACCTCAAAATCATCAGACATGCCCATTGATAATTCCCGTAGTGCGCCGTGTGTCGTGTATCGTGTATTAAAATCATCAAATAATTCTTTAAGTCGGCGAAAATAAGGACGGGCTTGTTCAGGATTACCGACTAAAGGCGCAATAGTCATTAGACCGCTAACCCGTATATTTTTCAATTTCTCTGCCTCTTCTAACAGCTCCCGCACTTCTTCGGGCTTTACCCCGAACTTAGTTGCTTCGGATGAAGTCTTTACCTCTATCAGGATTTCCTGAACCTTGCCGATTCTAGCTGCCTCTTTATCAATTGCCTGAGCTAAACGCAGGCTGTCTACCGATTGAATGAGATCGAAAATCCTTACCGCATCCTTGACTTTATTGGTCTGCAAATGGCCGACCATGTGCCATTTTATAGGTGTTAGGTTATAGGTGCTAGGTGTTAGGCCACTGTATTTTAAAAGGGCTTCCTGGACTTTATTTTCGCCGATATCGGTTATGCCGGCCGGCAAAACTTCTTTAATATTATCCAGCGTCCTGCCTTTGGTAACGGCAACGATGGCTATATCCCCGGGGCCTCTATTGATCCGGGAGCAGGTTGCATCGATGCGCCCTTTTACCTTAAGTATATTATCTTTAATCATTATCCGTAAATTTAACTAATATATTATACATAAGAAAATCCCTCGGTCAATTTATTTAAATCCGAGCCAGGGCCGTTAAACAATCGACAGGTAAAATGGAAAAAATAGAATGAAAAATTAGGAAATTAGGGGACGTTTCCCGAAACGTCCCCTACCCTATCTTTAACCCATTGCTGTAGGGCCGAATATCCTTTTTAACGTGGCTATCCGAGGCAACGGTCCAGGTGGTGGTATTTAAAACCCAAGCCCGCCATTTTTAATTGTGGAGAGAAGGCGGGCTCTCCCTATCTAATATCGGTAGGGGATGTTATTCTGGCCCCTTTACCTGTAGATATCGTGCGTACCTACATCGTAATAAATTACTTCGTCGCCATTAAGGAAACGAAAAAGCACGCGATACTGGCGGTTAATTGAATATGCCCATGCGCCTGACAATTCCCCCTTTAATTTATGGGTACGCAGACGCTGGTCAAAAGGATTCTGGCGAAACCATTCATCTTTCTTCTTGGCTTGAGTCTGAACAGAACGCGGCAATCTCTGGAAGGATTTAAAGAAATGGGACTGAAATTAACGGATTTAATGCGGGCGCTTGGCATAAATCTTTAATGCCTCCTTAAGAGAAGATGCCTTTATGGTCCGTCCCTCTCTAAAGGCCTTTTCCCCTTCAGCAATAACCCTCAACGCTTCTGCAGTCTCTTCAGCATGTCGAATAAGATGTTCATATTCATCCCTGCGTAATACTACCAACTCTTCGCCGCGGGTCATCCTTTTTGGAATAGTAAGTGTAGGTCCCATCTTGTATCACCTCCAGGCTAAATATTACCACAATATCAGATTATTTGCAATATTTTCTTATTTGAAAAATAATTCTGACCCAATTTTCCTCCCCCTATTTCTTCTAAAAAAAACTAGTCGCTGTCCCTAGTTAAAACTCATTTTCTTCATAACTCCTATACCTGCGGTTTCTTTAGCGCGTAGCTCTCAAATTTTTGCCAGGCTTTATAAAGATTAAAAATCTTCCTGCGC
>CAKKQA010000131.1 GCA_919901925.1 Omnitrophica bacterium GWA2_41_15
GTTCTCTTAACATACGTAAACCGCCGATGCCTAAAATAATTTCATGCGCCAGGCGGTATTTCTCGTCTCAGCCGTAAAGGCTGTAAGAAAGAGCGCGGTCATATTCGCTATTTTCTTCAATGTCGGTATCCAGGAAAATAACCGGCACACACCCGCCGCCGATACCGACAACCCGATATTCCCAACCCTGCACCAAGACTTTTCTTCCTTCTATATTTACGGTGACTTTTTTATGGCGGGGGAATGAAAAATCTTTAGGGAGCCACTCGACGGGTAATTCCTGCTGTTGGCCGTTTTCGTCAAGCTTCTGGTGGAAATAACCTTTTTTATAAAGTATCGTCACGGCAACTATCGGGATATTCAAGTCAGCGCAAGATTTAATGGTATCTCCTGCCAGGATACCGAGGCCGCCGCTATAGGTGGGCATCTTTGACTCTAAACCTATCTCCATGGAAAAATAGGCAATCTTTTTTTCGCTCTTATGAAGCCTGGTGCCGATTATCTTTTTCTTTTCCGAATACCCTTTTTCCGGATGGGCCATTTTATTTTTTCTTTCCCTGGTTAGCTACTGTTTCCATAGCTTTTTTAATTTCTTCGGGATCGCCTAAATAATAATGTTTGATAGGTTTTAAAGAATCATCCAACTCGTAGACAAGAGGTATGCCTGTGGGAATATTCAATCCGACGATATCTTTATCGGAAACATTATCAAGATATTTAACCAAAGCCCTTAAACTGTTTCCGTGAGCGGCAATGATTACTTTTGTCCCGGCTCTAACCGCAGGCGCAATAGTTTCATGCCAATACGGAAGGAATCTGGCGACAGTATCCTTCAAACATTCTGTTGCCGGGATATCCTTCTTATCCATATCTTTATACCGGGGGTCACTTCCGCAATGGCGCGGGTCACTTTCTTCTAAAGCAGGAGGCGGCACATCGTAACTTCTCCTCCAGATTAAAACCTGTTCCTCGCCGAATTTTTGAGCCATCTCGGATTTATTCAGCCCCTGCAAAGCCCCGTAATGGCGTTCATTCAGGCGCCAGGAATTGTCCACCGGTATCCACATCAGGTCCATCTCATCAAGCGTAATCCATAATGTCCGGATGGCGCGTTTCAAAACAGAGGTATAGGCAAGATCAAAAGTATAGCCTTCTTTTTTCAAAACCTGGCCTGCCTTTTTTGCCTCTAGCCTGCCTTTTTCCGAAAGGTCAACGTCGGTCCAGCCGGTAAATTTATTTTCCTTATTCCAAATACTCTCACCATGCCTTAATAACACTATTTTCTTCATTTGAATCACCTTTCATCTTTACGCTCTGTAG